>JBEKVP010000018.1:0-13785 GCA_049513935.1 Steroidobacteraceae bacterium | reverse complement strand
AGAATGAACCGCGCCCGGAGAGTGAACCATTCGGTGGGTGAACCGATCGCCCGCGGCGCACTCTAAACCGCCGATCGCATTGATTTACGAGGCTTGTTGTTACCCCATGATTTCACGCCGCACTTGGGCCTTGCGCCGCGCCGGTTGGGTGTTCCTGACTGCGGTGTTGTGCAGTGCGGGTCATGCCGGCGCCGCTCCCTTCGACCTGGCAGGTCCCGTGCTCGAGGTCACCGTAACCCGCGCGGGCACTACCTTGCCGGCTGCCGAGGTCCCGAATCTCGTCGCCGGCGACCGGATCTGGATCAAGGCCGATCTGCCCGCCTCGCAGTCCGCGCACTACCTCTTGGTGTCGGCGTTCCTGAGCGGCTCGACCAACCCGCCAGCCGAGAGCTGGTTCACGAGCTGCAAGACCTGGACGCCGGCGTGTGCCCGCGACGGGCTCACGGTCACGGTGCCCCAGGACGCACAGCAGACGCTCGTGTTCCTCGCGCCTGAGACGAGCGGCGACTTCAAGACGCTGATGGGCGCAGTGCGCGGCCGCCCGGGCGCGTTCGTGCGCACCTCGCAGGACTTGAACCAGGCGGCGTTGGACCGCTCGCGCCTGGAGCGCTATCTCGGTGCGATCCGCTCGCTCAACGATGCCGATCCTGTGAAGCTCGCGCAGGTCGCTCCTCTGCTCGCGCGCAGCCTCGCCATCAAGGTGGACGAAAAATGCCTTGATCGCATCGCCGAGCTGCAGGCGCCCTGTCTCATGGCCGGCCAGGAATCGCTGATTCTGAACGACGGGCACAGCACCTCGATCGTCGAAGCGCTCACCTCGGGACCGGGGAGCGACCTCGCGATGGAGGCGAGCTACACGCCGCAGCTGAGCTACGGGTACTACAGTCCGTACATCGCATCGCTGCTCGACATCGCGAAGATCCTCGATTCCTTCCACACCGCGCAGTATCAATACATTCCGGCGCTCGCCTCGCCGCACGGCCACGCGCTCGCGCTCACGCTCAACGCGGCTCCGTCGTTCCATAATCCGAAATCGGTGCTGGTGATCGCATTGCCGGCGGTCGAACGCGCGCAGCTGCCGCCGCTGCACGCGGTCGATCCGAAAGAAATCTATTGCGCGCGCAAGACCGCGCTCGTGCTGCCGGTCGAGGGCGCGCCGCTGGTCTTCTCCACGGCGTACGCGCACGACATGACGCTCCGCTTGACGGGCAGCGACGGCAAGACGCTCGATCTGCCGGCGATCGCCGATGCCGCCCAGGGCGGCTTCGTGGTTGACACCCGAGTGCTGGGAGGCACGGTGCTCGGCGACAGCGTGCAGGCGTCGCTCCGAGGCTACTGGGGATTCGACGCGTACCGCGGTCCGAGCTTTCAGTTGCGCAATGCCCGCGCCGCCGCCTGGCAGCTCGCGGCGGGCGACGAGGCGACGCTCATCGTGGGACGGCAAGACACGGTGCATCTACGCGCCGACAGCGTGAGCTGCGTCGACACCATCATGATGAAGGATCCGGCGGGCAAGGAATTGAAGGCCGAGTGGAAGCGGCTCAAACCCGACGAGGTCGAAGTGAAGCTGCCGCTTGAGGGAGCGGAGCCCGGCGCGATGACCTTGCTGGTCAACGAATACGGCCTCGCGCAGCCGCAGCCGATCAACGTGCAGACCTTCGCCGATGCCGGACGCTTCGACGGCTTCGAGCTCCATTCGGGCGATGCGCAGGGAATCCTGCGCGGGAGCCGGCTCGATGAGGTCGCGAGCCTCGCACTGAAGGGCGTCGTGTTTCAGCCCGGCGAGCTCTCGAGCCGCCCGAGCGGCGATGAGCTGCCGATGACCGCCACGGATGCAGAGGCCGCGGCGGAGCTCAAGCCGGAGCGCGCCGTGGCCGTGAAGGTAACGCTCAAGGACGGGCGTGTGATCACCCTCAACACGGCCGTGGATGCGTCCCGGCCGCGCGTCGCATTGATCGGCAGAAGCGTACAGCCTTCGCCGCTCGCCGGCGCGAGCAACATTCAGCTCGCCGATCCGGGGGAGCTGCCGCAGGATGCGACGCTCGTCTTCTCGATCCGCACGCAGACGCCGGCGGCCTTCTCCCACGAGGAGACTGTCGACGTCGCCACCGCGGACGAATCGTTCACGTCCTCCTTGAGCCTCGCGAACGGCGCACTCGCGCTCGAGAACTCGCACGTCGCGGTCGCGACCTTCAGCCCCGCCAAAGCGTTCGGCCCGTCGGCGTACGGAGTGCTCAAGTTTCGGGTGAATGCCAAGGGAGTCGCCGGCGACTGGCAACCGCTCGCGAACCTGGTGCGGCTGCCGGTCCTGAAGACGCTCGATTGTCCGCAGACACCGGAGCTCGCGTGCAAGCTGTCGGGTGCGAACCTGTATCTGATCGATTCGGTGTCGGGCGACGCGGATTTCGCGAAACCGGTGGTCGTGCCGGACGGATTTCTCGGGTCCGCCCTTCCCGTGCCTCACCCGAGCGCTGGCGTGTTGTACCTGAAGCTTCGGGACAACCCGCAAGTGATCAATCCGGCCGCGCTGTCCGCGCAGCAGATGTCGCTGGCTCCCCCCGAAGCGGACCGGGCCGAGGTTCGGCAGTCCGCGCTGCGCAGTCAGCGGGGACCCGAGCTCGACCAGTAGGCTAGCGGCGGTCGGTCACCCGCGCCGCCTTTCCGGTCGAGCGCTTGAGCGTGCCGCTCCCGACCACTTCGATCCGCCCCGAGATGCCGACCAGGGCCTTGAGCTTGTGCGCGAGTTGACCCGCCTCGCCCAGATACTCGGCGGCGGCGAGCTCAGCGCGCGCTTCGACGCGGATCACCAATTCGTCCATGCGGTGGGGCCGAGAGATTTCGATCTCGTAATGAGGCGCGAGGCCGCCGCAATCCAATATCAGCTCCTCGATCTGCGAGGGGAACACGTTCACGCCGCGTATGATCAACATGTCATCGCAGCGCCCGGTGATTTTGGCGAAGCGGCGCATCGCGGTGATGCTCCCCGGCAACAGGCGCGTGAGATCGCGCGTCCGGTAGCGGATCACGGGCATCGCTTCCTTGGTGAGCGAGGTGAAGACCAGCTCGCCCTGCTCGCCTTCGCCGAGCACCTCGCCGCTCTCGGGATCGACGATCTCAGGCAGGAAATGATCCTCCCAAATGGTCGGACCTTCCTTGGTTTTGGCGAATTCTTGCGCGACCCCGGGACCCATCACCTCGGACAAGCCGTAGATGTCGCAGGCATCGATGCCGAAGGCCGACTCGATCTCGTGGCGTATGCCCTCGCCCCACGGCTCCGCGCCGAATATCCCGATCGAGAGCGCACTCGAGCGCGCATCCACACCTAAACGCCTGAACTCATCGAGGATGGCGAGCATGTAGCTCGGCGTGATCATGATGATATCGGGCTTGAAGTCGATCATGAGCTGGACCTGCCGCTCCGTTTGCCCGCCCGACATCGGAATTACCGTGCAGCCGGCCGCCTCCGCGCCGTAGTGCGCGCCGAGTCCGCCCGTGAACAGGCCGTAGCCGTATCCCACGTGCACGCGCATTCCGCGCCGGCCGCCCGCCGCGCGAATCGAGCGCGCCACGAGATTGCTCCACGTGGCGATGTCCTTTTGCGTATACCCGACCACCGTGGGCTTGCCCGTGGTGCCGGATGAGGCGTGTACGCGCGCCACCTGTTGCATCGGGACCGCGAAAAAATCGAACGGGTAGGCGGCGCGCAGATCCGCCTTGGTCGTGAAGGGGAAACGGGCTAGATCGGCGAGCGAGCGCAAGTCGTCGGGATGCACGCCGCGCGCATCGAAACTCTTGCGGTACGAAGGGTTGTTGGCATAGGCGTGGTGCAGCGTTTCGCGCAGGCGCTCGAGCTGCAGCGCCTCGAGCTCCCGGCGCCCCATGCGCAGCGCCGGCTCCACGGTGAACGCCTCCGAGATCGCCCCTGCCGTCACGACCATCCCTCGCACAGCACCGTGGCGTTCACGAGGCGCGGTCGGGGACTTCGTGAACGCTCACCATCGTGAGCACATCGTACGAGGCGACGGTCTCTCCGTTCTGGTTGGTGATTTCCGTATCCCAGGCCACCTCGCCCCAGCCCTTCTCGGCGCGCAAGCTCTTGACCGCACACGTGAGCCGCACCTTGATCCGGTCCTCGGGCTTGACCGGTTTGACGAAGCGCAGCTCGTTGAGACCGTAATTGCCGAGCACCGGGCCGTAGTCGGGATCGACGAACAGTCCCGCGGCGGCGGAGATCAAGAAGTATCCGTGTGCCACCCGGCCGCCGAAAAGCGGATTGCGCGCGGCCTCGGTATCGCTCATATGAGCGTAGAAGTTGTCGCCCGAGAGCGCCGCGAAGCGCTCGATGTCCAGGGTCGTGACCTCGCGCTCGACGGAGTTGAAGGTATCGCCCAGTTGCAGATCGTGAAATGCGATGCGAAATGGGTGGCGGCCCGGATCGCGCGTGCGGCTGCCGCGCACCCAGCGGCCGCCGAGCGCGGTGATGCTGTCGGGCGTACCTTGCACCGCGGTGCGTTGCATGTAGTGCAGCACGCCGCGGATGCCTCCCAGTTCCTCGCCCCCGCCGGCGCGTCCCGGTCCGCCGTGCACCAGCGGCGCGAGCGGCGAGCCGTGTCCCGTCGACTCCTTCGCGCAGCGCGCATTGAGCACGAGAATGCGGCCGTGGTACGGCGCGAGACCGCGCACGTAATGCGCGGCGAGCGCATCGTCGGCAGAGAACACGGAGGCCGCCAGGCTTCCGCCGGAAAGGCGCGCGAGGGCGATCGCGTCGGCCGTGTCCCGGTAAGGGACGACCGTCGCCACGGGTCCGAATGCCTCCACCTCATGCACCGCGCGCGCGGCATGCGGCTCGCGGCAGCGAAGCAGCGTCGGCGGGATGAATGCACCGCGCCGGGCATCGGCGCCCTTCGGCTCGAAGGCATCCATTCGGCCGACGATGAGATCGGTCTCGCGGCGTAGCTCCCCGACGCGTGTGATCACATCCTCGCGCTGGGCCAAACTCACCAAGGGCCCCATGCGCACGCCCTCGCTGCGCGGATCTCCGACGACCACCTTGCCGAGCGCGGCCTCGAGCGCCGCGAGCACCTGGTCGGCGAACGCCGCGGGGACCAGCGCCTTGCGGATGGCGGTGCACTTCTGCCCCGCTTTGACCGTCATCTCGCGGGCCACTTCCTTGATGAAGAGATCGAACTCCGCCGTGCCGGGGGCGGCGTCCGCCGCGAGAATGCTGGAGTTGAGCGAGTCGGTCTCGGCGATGAACGGTACGGCGTGACGAATCACGGTCGGATGCACGCGCAGCTTCGCCGCCGTATCGGCCGAGCCCGTGAAGGAGACGAGATCCTGGCAGTTGAGATGCGCGAACAAATCCCCTACGCCTCCGCACAGGAGCTGGAGCGAGCCCTCGGGCAGGAGGCCCGATTCGATGATCCGCCGCACCACGAGCTCGGTGAGATACGCGGTCGTGGTCGCCGGCTTCACGACCGCTGGAACGCCTGCCAGAATGGCCGGCGCCAACTTCTCGAGCATTCCCCAGACCGGGAAATTGAATGCATTGATGTGCACGGCGGCGCCTTCGCGCGGAACGTAGATGTGTTGGCCGACGAAGGTGCCCGACTTCGACAAGCCCTCGACGCCGCCATCGAGCAGCACTTTACTGTTGGCGAGGTCGCGGGTGCCCTTGCTCGCGAACGCGAATACCGTGCCTATGCCGCCGTCGATGTCGATCCAAGAGTCATCCTTGGTGGCGCCGGTCCGATAGGACAGTGCGTAGAACTCGTCCTTGAAATCGAGCAACCGCTTGGCGAGCGCCTTCAAGAGCGCGGCGCGCTCGTGAAAGCTCATCGAGCGCAGCGCCGGGCCGCCGCGCGTGCGTGCGTAGGAGAGTACGCCCGCAAAGTCGATGCCCCCCGAGGAGGCCTCGGCGATGAACTCGCCGGTGGAGGCATCCTTGAGCGCGACGCCCGCATCGGCGCCCTCGTGCCATCTTCCCGAGACGTAGCTCTGCAATTTCATGAAGCACCCGTGCTGGCGGCGCGGCGATTCTGCCAGGCCTGAAAAGTCTCGCCCGCCGCGGCGATCTCCTCGAGGAGCGGCGCCGGCGTCCAGTACTCGCGGCCGTGCGTCTCGGCCAATCTGCCGATGCCCTCAAGCACCGCGGCGCAGCCGACCGTGTCCGCGTAGAACATGGGACCGCCGCGAAAGCGCGGGAATCCGTAGCCGTTGCACCAAATGGCGTCGATGTCGGCCGGGCTCGCGGCGATTCCCTCCGCGAGCAGCTTTGCCCCCTCGTTGATCAGCGCGTAGAGACAGCGTTCGCGGATCTCCTCATCGCCGATCGCATGCCGCTCGACGCCGAGCAAGCGCCGCCGCGAGAGCGCGAGCCCGGCATCGAACGGTTGGCTCGCCGCCGCCTGTACAGACTCGACGATGGCGTCGACGGATTTCACGCCTGGAAATTTGCGCTGCGCCGCCGAGCGCTCGCGCGCGATCGTTGCTTCATCCGGCGCCCCGCCTTCGACCGTCCGCTCGCACAGCCGCCGCGGCGCGGCGCCGGACGCGGCGATCTCCTCGGCGTACGCGAGCGCAGCGGCCTCGACACCGGAATGTTCGGCGAGGCGGTCGATGATGCCGAGCTCGGCCGCGCGCGCGCATTTGATGGGGTCGCCGCTCAGCATGAGCGCGAGCGCCGGCGTGGCGCCGATGAGCCGCGGCAAGCGCTGGGTACCGCCCGATCCCGGCAGCAGACCGAGCCGGATCTCCGGCAAGCCGAACGAGGCGTCGGGCGAGGCGATGCGGTAGTGGCAGGCGAGCGCCAGCTCGAGACCGCCGCCGAGCGCCGCGCTGTGCATCGCCGCGATCACGGGCTTCGAGGATGCCTCGATTCGCTTGAGGACATCATTCAACAGCGGTGCGCGTGGGTCCTGATCGAATTCGCGGATATCGGCGCCGGCGACGAAATGCCGGCCGACGCCGCGGATGACGATGGCGCGCACCTTGGGGTCGCCGTCGGCCGCGATCACGGCCTCGAGCAGCGCCGAGCGCACCGGATGCGCCAGCGCATTCACCGGGGGATGATCGATCGAGATCAGGGCGATATCGCCGCGACGCTCCTCGATGATGACGGGACCGCTCACGGGCCCCTCAAGCGAGCCGCTCGATCACCATCGCGATACCCTGTCCGACGCCGATGCACATGGTGCAGAGCGCCCGCCGGCCGCCGCTGCGCTCGAGTTGGTAGAGCGCCGTGGCCGCAAGCCGCGCACCGCTCGCGCCGAGCGGATGACCCAAAGCGATGGCCCCGCCCTGCGGGTTGACATGCGCCGCATCGTCCGGGATGCCGAGCTCCCGCAGCACGGCGAGCGCCTGGGCCGCGAAGGCCTCGTTGAGCTCGATGAGGTCGATGTCGGCGAGCTTGAGGCCGAGGCGCTTGAGCAGTTTCCGTGTGGCTGCGACGGGCCCGATTCCCATGATGCGCGGCTCGACACCGGCCACCGCCGTGCCGACGACTCGTGCGCGCGCCCGGAGGCCGAAATGCTCGACCGCTCGAGGCCCCGCGAGCAGCAACGCGCACGCACCGTCGTTGACGCCCGACGAGTTGCCCGCGGTCACGGTGCCGCCCGCTCGAAACGGCGTCGGCAGCTTGGCGAGCGCCTCGAGGCTGGTCTCGCGCGGATGCTCGTCCGCGCTCACGAGCGCGGTCTCGCCGCGCTTCGCCGGGACCGGAACGGCGACGATCTCGGCGGCGAAACAGCCCGCGGCCTGCGCGGCGAGCGCGCGCTGCTGGCTGCGCAGTGCGAAGCGATCCTGATCCTCGCGCGACACGCGGAATTGCTCGGCGACGTTTTCCCCCGTCTCGGGCATCGAGTCGACGCCGTAGTTTTTCTTGATCAGCGGATTCGCGAAGCGCCACCCGATGGTGGTGTCGAACATCTGTACGTCGCGTGCGAAGGGCGTGGCGCTCTTCGACACCACGTAGGGTGCCCGGCTCATGCTCTCGACACCGCCTGCGATCACGATGTCGGCCTCCCCGCTTGCGATCATGCGCGAGGCCGCCGCCACCGCGTCGAGCCCGGATCCGCACAACCGGTTGATGGTCGCGCCGGGCACGTCTGCCGGCAGCCCCGCGAGCAACGCGCTCATGCGCGCCACGTTGCGGTTATCCTCGCCCGCCTGGTTCGCGCAACCCAGGATCACATCGTCCACCGCCTTCGGGTCGAGATCGGCGTTGCGCTTCGTGAGCTCACGCAGCACCACGGCAGCCAAGTCGTCGGGCCGGACGCTCGAGAGAGCGCCGCCGTAGCGGCCGATGGGCGTGCGGATGGCGTCGCAAATGAAGGCTTCAATCATCGTTCGGATCCTTTCTCTTCAGGGGCGGCGCCGGCGGCGCCGGTACGGAAACGCGCGCAGCGGCCGCGGAAATGCGCCCGCGTGGCGCCGGACTCCGTGCTCACCGCCACGTCGTAGATGCCTTGGCGCCCGTTGCGCGAGGTTTCGGTCGCGGCCGCAATCAGCCGCTCGCCGGCCGCAGCCGGCGCGAGAAATTCGATGCTCGCGCCCGCGGCGACCATGGCCGTGCCGGCCGAGTTGCACGCGTAAGCAAAGGCGGTGTCGGCCAACGTGAAGAGGATTCCGCCGTGGCAGACTCCGTGGGCGTTCAGCATATCGCGGCGCACCGTCATCGCGATTCGTGCCCGGCCCACGCCCACGTCGAGCACGTCGATACCGAGCGCCTGCGCCGCGTGATCGCGCGCATAGAGCGCCTCGACCGCCCGGCGGGCTGCGCCGGCCGAATCGGCCGCCGGCTCGTGATGGTCCATGCTCAGCGTCCTTTGAACGCGGCCTGGCGTTTCTCGGTGAACGCGGCGACTCCCTCGGCGTAGTCAGCCGAGCGGCCAAGCTCACGCTGCAGATCGCGCTCGACGTCGAGCTGCTCGCCGAGCGTGCGTTGCCAGCCGCCGCGGATCGCCGCCTTGGTCGCCGCGAGACCGCGGGTCGGCGCAGCCGCGAGGCGTTGCGCGAGCGCATCGACCGTTGCGTAAAAATCCGCATCGTCGACGCATTGCCAGATCATCCCCCAGGCCGCCGCTTGCTCGGCCGAGAGCTTGTCGCCGAGCAGCGTCAAACCGAGGGCGCGCGCATTGCCGACGAGGCGCGGCAGGCTCCACGTTCCACCTGAGTCGGGCACGAGCCCGAGGCGGCAGAACGCCTGAACGAAGCTCGCCGATCGCGTGGCGATCACCAGGTCGCAGGCGAGCGCGATGTTCGCGCCCGCGCCCGCCGCGACGCCGTTGACCGCGCCGATGACGGGCATCGGGAGTTGATGCAAAGCGAGCACCAGCGGCTTGTAGAACCGCTCGATGGAATCGCCGAGGTCGACGCTCTCTCCGCCTGGCGCCACGGCGCGGTCGGCCAGATCCTGGCCGGCGCAAAAGCCGCGGCCGGCTCCGGTCAGCACGAGCACTCGCGCGGAACTGCCCGGCACCGCATCGAGTGCGTGCCGCACTTCCTCATGCATGCGCACGTTGAAGCTATTGAGCTTGTCCGGCCGATTGAGCGTGAGGCGCGCTACGCCGCCTTCGACGTCGAACAGAATCGTTTCATAAGACATCGCCATGCTCCGCGAGCGTTCGAGCTCGATCATTTCTCGTCATAGCTCAATTCCAGCGACCGCGTCGTCGGGCGCGCCTGACAGCACAGGACGAAGCCCGCCTTCGTCTCCCACGGCTCGAGCGCGATATTGTGCGCCATGACCGCCTCCCCGGCGACGATCTTGGTGCGGCACGTGGCGCAGATTCCCGAGCGGCACGAGAACGGCAGCTCGAGCCCCGCGCGCTCCGCGGCCTCGAGCACCGACTCATCGTCGGGCGCCATCGGGAAGGTGCGCCGCCTGCCGTCCATGGTCACGGAAATGGTCGCGAGGATTTCTTTCGGGGCTGCGGGTTCGGCAGGCGCGCTCGTCGTGTCCGAGCGGGGCATCGCGTCCGGCCCGCGCATCGCGTCCTGCCGGCGCATCGCGTCGGCGGGGGTCGCGAAGCGCTCGAAGCGGACCGGCGCGGTCTCGTTCAAGCGCCTCAAGGTCTCGCGTACCTCGTCGACCATGCTGCCGGGGCCGCACACGAAGTACTCGTCCGCGGCGCCGATGTCCGAGATCTCGCGCGCGAGCGCCTCGATCTTGGCGGCGTCGATTCGCCCGTTCAGGAGCCGCGTGTGCTGCGGCTCGCGGCTCATGACGAAATACACCGAAAACCGGCCGAGATAGCGATTCTTGAGAGCGAGCGTGTCCTCGAGGAACATCGCCCGCGCCGTGCTTCGATTACCGTAGATCAAGGTGAACCGGCTTTGCGGCTCGCGCGCGAGGATGTCCGTCGCGAGCGACAAGACGGGCGTGATGCCGCTGCCGGCGGAGAACGCGACGTATGAGCGGGTGCGGGCGGGATCGACCGAGGTCCGGAATCGCCCGATGGGTGTGCCCACCTCGAGCTTGTCGCCGGGACGAATGTGCGCCGCGAGCTCGCGCGACATGCGTCCGCCTGCCTGCGCGCGCACACCGAGCTTCAGGATCGAGCCGCCCGGCGGCGTGACGATCGAGTACGTGCGGCGCTCTTCGCGGCCCTCGATCGACCGGCGCACCGTGACGTACTGCCCGGCGTGATGCTGAAACTGCGCGCGCAATTCGCTCGGAATCGCGAAGGTCATCGAGATCGCATCCTCGGCGATCCGATCAACCGCGGCGACCTCGAGCGGATGAAAGCTCAGCACGCGCTCACCCTCAAAGACACTTGAAGCATTCGAAAGGCTCGAGGCACTGCCGGCAGCGATGCAGCGCCTTGCAAGGCGTCGAGCCGAACCGGCTGATGCACTCGGTGTCCGCGGAGCCGCAGCGCGGGCAGGCCGCGGGAGCGGCATCGACAAGGAGCGCCGACGATACGGCCTTCTCGGGCGGAACGATGCCCAGTGCCTCGAGCTTGCGCCGCCCCCCGGGCGTGATCCAGTCGCTCGTCCAGGCCGGCGCGAGCACCTGACTCACCCTGAAATCTCCGACCTCGGCCCCGGCGAGTGCCCCTTCGGCCAGCTGCCGAATGTAGTCGGTCGCCGGGCAACCCGTGTAAGTCGGCGAGATCCCGACCTCGAGCACGCCGTCCGGCCGGGACTTCACGAAGCGCACGATCCCGAGATCGAGGAGCGTGAGCGGCGGCAGCTCCGGATCCTCGAGGCGCTCGAGCGCACGCCACGCCGCGGCGATGCGCGCCTCGAGCGGATCGGCGCCGCGCGCGGCCGCATTCGGCGCGACGGTGTTCGGCGCAATGCTCACCATCGTGCACCCGGATAGGCGCGCTGCAGGTACTGCATCTCGGCGAGCATGTACCCGAGGTGCTCGCTGTGCTCGCCGCGTTTGCCGAACCAGGCGTGCGGACGATCGCGCGGCCGCTCGAGCGTCGCCTCGGCCAGGATCTCCTCGATCCGCTTCGACCACGCGGCCCGCACCTCGGCGAGGCGCGGCGCAATGCCGCGCTCGGCCATCTCGCGGTCGAGCTCGTCCTCCTCGCACAATTCCAGGGTGTACGGCCACAGCCGGTCGAGCGCCGCTTGCGCGCGCGCGTGACTCTCCGCCGTGCCGTCGCCGAGCCGCACCAGCCAGCTCGCGCTGTAGCGCAGGTGATAGCGCGTCTCCTTCACGGCCTTGGCCGCGATCGCCGCCAAGCGCTCGTCGCTCGAGCTCGTCAGGCGCTCGTAGAGCTCGAGCTGAAACGCATCGATGAGCACCTGGCGCACGATGGTCTCGCCGAAGTCGCCGTTCGGCTGCTCCGCAAGCGTGGGATTCAGGTACTCGGCGTGCTCGCGCAGGAAGGCGAGATCGTCTTCGCCGCGGCCGCGCCCCTCGACTTCGCCGGCGTAGGCAAGGAGGAGCCGCGCCTGGCCGATGAGGTCGAGCGCGATGTTGGCGAGCCCCAGGTCCTCCTCGAGCACCGGCGCGTGGCCGACCCACTCGCCGAGCCGCTGGCCGAGCACGAGGCTCAGGTCGCCGAGGCGCAACAGGTAGCGGAGCAGCGACGGCGCGGCTTGCGGTGCCGAGGCGCTCATAACGTCTTCACCTCGTCGGGAATCTGGTAAAACGTCGGGTGGCGATAAATCTTGTCGCGCGCGGGCTCGAACAGCGACTCCGCCTCCTCGGGATCCGAGGCAACGATGTCGACCGAGCGCACCGCCCAGATGCTGACGCCCTCCTCGCGGCGCGTGTAGAGATCGCGCGCATGCTCGATCGCCATGCGGGCGTCGGTCGCGTGCAGACTCCCGACGTGCTTGTGGTCGAGGCCACCGCGCGCGCGGATGAAGATCTCGAAGAGCGGCCACTCGCGCTTGCTGTCGATCGCTGGGTCCATGGAGCTACTCCGGTAATTCGCCGTGACACATCACGCGGCGCAGCTCGCGGCACGCCGCCGCTGCTTCTCTGCATACGCCGTCGCCGCCTCGCGCACCCAGGCACCCTCGGTGTGAGCGCGCCGCCGGGCCGCAAGACGCTCGGCGTTGCACGGGCCGTCCCCCTTGACGACGCGCTCGAACTCGTTCCAATCGATGGTTCCGAACTCGTGGCGCTGCTCCTGCTCGTTCCAGCGCAGCGCCGGATCGGGCACGGTGATCCCCAGGAATTTTGCCTGCGGCACGGTGAAGTCGACGAACTTCTGGCGCAGCTCGTCGTTCGAGAAGCGCTTGATCTTCCAGCGCTGCGAATCGGTGGAATGGGTTGAGGCTAAGTCCGGCGGACCGAACATCATGAGTGCGGGCCACCACCAGCGATCGAGCGCCTGTTGCGCCATGCGCTTCTGCGCCGCGCTGCCCTGGCAGAGCCGGAGCATGATGTCGTAGCCCTGGCGCTGATGGAAACTCTCCTCGCGGCAAATGCGCACCATCGCGCGCGCGTACGGTCCGTAGGAGCAGCGGCACAGAGGAATCTGGTTCATGATCGCCGCGCCGTCGACCAGCCAGCCGATGGCGCCGACATCGGCCCATGTCGGCGTCGGATAGTTGAAGATGCTGGAATACTTCGCCTTGCCCGACAGGAGCTGTTCGACCAGCTGGTCGCGGCTCACGCCGAGAGTCTCGGCGGCGCTGTAGAGATACGCGCCGTGCCCGCCCTCATCCTGCACCTTGGCGATCAGGATGGACTTGCGCAGCAACGTCGGCGCGCGGGTGATCCAGTTGCCTTCCGGCAGCATGCCGACGATCTCGGAATGCGCGTGCTGGGAAACCTGGCGGATCAGCGTTGCCCGGTATTTCGCCGGCATCCAATCCTTGGGCTCGATTTTCTCCTCGCGATCGACGCGTGCCTGGAAGCGCCGCTCGAGCGAGGTTTCGTCCGCCGCTGCGGCCTGGTCCTTCCCCTCGATATCGAGCGCCTGCGTGTACATACGAACCCCCAAAGCCTGCCGCCGCCGTCTTAAGCGATGGGCCATCGTGACACACAAATACCACAAAATCAATTTTTTATGTGTCATTTTAGGCCGAGCGGTATTACACTGCTCGGGCACGCATGGCCGAAGATCCCTCCTATGTTGCCGCCGAGCTCGTCGAGCGTTTCCGCCGCCAGCGCCCGCTGCGCGCCGGCTCCCTGATCGTGACCATATTCGGCGATTCGATCATGCCGCGCGGCGGCGCGATCGCGCTCGGCAGGCTGATTCGCCTCGCGGCACCGTTCGGCCTCAATGAGCGCCTGGTGCGCACCGCGACCGCGCGGCTCGCGCACGAAGGATGGGTGGAGGCGCGCCACGTCGGCAAACGCAGCGAATACCG
>JBEKVP010000017.1:0-13845 GCA_049513935.1 Steroidobacteraceae bacterium | reverse complement strand
CTACGAGCTCCTGGAGCGCGCGCTGCGCGCGCCGAGCCTGTACGACGAGGTGCTGCGCCTTCTCAGCCGGCGCGGGCTGGCGATTCCGCCGCAGGCCGTCGATCGGGACTTCGCGCAGCCTTACCAGGCGAGCAAGCAAGTGGCGGCGGCGTGGCTCAGCGTCTATCACAACTCGGTCAAGGACTGGGATTTGTACGAGCTCGCGGAGCGCCTCGTGGATCTCGATTACAAGTTTCAACTCTGGCGGTTCACGCACATGAAAACTGTGGAGCGTATCATCGGCGGAAAGCGCGGCACCGGCGGCACCGGCGGGGTCTCTTATCTCACCAAGGCGCTCGAGCTCAAGTTTTTTCCGGAGCTGTGGACCATCCGGACGTCCATGTAGGCGCCGTCCCGGCCGGAGGTTGGCTTAGCGTGTCGGACATTCAGGATCGATTGCAGAACGTCAACGTCGCTTCGAGCGACCTGTTGGCGACTCCCGAGGAAGTCAAGCGGCAGCTGCCCCTCACGGCGCGGGCCGCCGAGACGGTGTTCCGCTCGCGCGAAGTGGTGCGCGCGATTCTCGAGCGGCGCGACCCGCGTCTATTCGTCGTCGTCGGGCCGTGCTCCATCCACGATGTGAAGGCGGCGCGCGAGTATGCGCAGCGCCTGAAGACGCTCGCCGACCAGGTGGCGCCGACGCTGCTCCTCATCATGCGCGTGTACTTCGAGAAGCCGCGCACCACGGTCGGCTGGAAAGGATTGATCAACGATCCGGACCTCGACGACTCCTTCCACATCGAGAAGGGGATCCTCATGGCGCGCGAGCTCTTGCTGTACGTGGCCGAGCTCGGCCTGCCCGCCGGGACCGAGGCGCTCGATCCCATCATGCCGCAGTATTTGTCCGAGCTCATCACCTGGACGGCGATCGGCGCGCGCACCACGGAATCGCAGACGCACCGCGAGATGGCGAGCGGGCTGTCGACGCCCGTCGGCTTCAAGAACGGCACGGACGGCGCGCTGGCCACCTCGATCAACGCGCTGCAGTCGGTGCGGCATTCGCACCACTTCCTCGGCATTACCCAGCAGGGCCAGTCAGCCGTGTTTCGCACCCGGGGCAACCAGCACGCCCACCTCGTGCTGCGCGGAGGCGGGGGACGCGTGAACTACGACGCGGTCAGCATCGCGCTCGCCGAGCGCCAGCTTGCCCAGGCGAATCTGCCGACCAACATCGTGGTCGACTGCAGCCATGGAAATTCCAACAAGGACCCGAGCGTGCAGCCGCTGGTCGCCGAGAATTGCGTCACTCAGATCATCGACGGCAATCGCTCGATCGTCGGGCTCATGCTCGAGAGCCACTTGAAAGCCGGCAATCAACCGATCCCGAAGGATTTGAGCACGCTCGAGTACGGTGTATCGATCACCGATCCGTGCATCGACTGGGCGAGCACCGAAGCGCTGCTGCTCAAGCTCCATCGGTCCTTGCAAGGCGTACCGCGCTGACCCTGAAGGATCGGCGCTCCTTCCACACTCGCCAGCCGAGGAGCACGGCGAGACCGCAGGCGTAGATCAGCGGCTCGCGGATATCCTTCTTGACCTGCCACCAGAAGTGCACCACGCCGAGCACCGCGACCACATAGACCAGGCGGTGCAGGCTCGTCCAGCGCCGGCCGAGGCGCCGCTGGGACTTCGCCGTCGAGGTGACGGCGAGCGGCACGAGCAGCACCAGGCCGAGCATGCCGATCGTGATGTACGGACGCTTGACGATGTCCTGCCACAGGGCGCCGAAATTGCCCTCCTGGTCGAGCACCAGGTACACGAAAAGGTGCGAAAGCACGTAGAAGAACGCGAACAAGCCGAACATGCGGCGAAATCGCAGCCAGATCACCGAATGCGTCAGATCCCTGAGCGGCGTCATGCACAGCGTGATCATGAGGAAGTTGAGCGTCCACTTGCCGCAGGTGTGCAGCATGAGCGCGACCGGATCGGCGCCGAGCGAGACGCCGCCGATGCCGACCGCGCCCGCTACCAGGTGCAGCGCCGGATAGAGGCACGCCGCGAACACCAACGGTTTCGCGATCCAGCGCAGCTGCCAGCTCAAAAATACCTCTTGAGATCCATCCCGCTGTAAAGGGAAGCCACTTGATCCGCGTAGCCGTTGAATGGCAGGGTGGGGCGGCGCGAGCCGAACAGGTTGCCGCCGATATGACGCTCGCTCGCCTGGCTCCAGCGCGGGTGATCCACCGCCGGGTTGACGTTTGCGAAGAAGCCGTACTCGCTGGGAGCGGAGCCCGCCCACGTGGTGCCGGGCATGCGCTCGGTGAACTTGATGCTCACGATCGCCTTGATGCCCTTGAAGCCGTATTTCCAGGGCACGATCAGGCGCAGCGGCGCGCCGTTCTGGTTCGGCAGCACCTTGCCGTACAGGCCCACCACCATGAGCGCGAGCGGATGCATGGCTTCGTCGATGCGCAGACCCTCGACGTAGGGCCACGCGAGCACGGAGCGGCGTTGGCCGGGCATCTGTGCCGGGTCGTAGATCGTCTTGAACTCGACGTACTTCGCCTTCGAGGTGGGCTTGAAGCGCTTCAGCAGATCGCCGAGCGGGAAGCCGACCCAGGGCACCACCATCGACCAGGCCTCCACGCAGCGCAACCGATACGCGCGCTCCTCGAGGGGGTGCGGCTTCAAGATGTCCTCGAGGCTGAATCGCCCGGTCACTTCCGCCTCGCCGCCGATGGTGACGGTCCAGGGCTGCGTGCGGAATTTCTGCGCGTTCTCCGCAGGATCCGACTTGTCGGTGCCGAACTCGTAGTAATTGTTGTAGGTGGTGATGTCCTGGTAGGAGTTCGGCGTCTCGGTGACGCTGAAAGCGGCGTTGCGGGTGAAGGTGAGTGTGCCCGGTGCGCCGCGCCCCGCCGCGTTGTCCGCTGCGGCGTTGGCCGTGTCGCGCCCGAATGCACGGCCGGCGCCCGAGAGCCCCGCGGCCGAGAGCGCCCCGAGCGCCGCAAAACCCGCGCCGCCCGCGAGCAGCGCGCGCCGCGATACGAACCGGTGCTCGGGCGTGATGTCGGATGGGGGGATTTTGACGGAATCTGACCAGGTCTTTCGCATGTGCTTACCTCTTCGCATACTCAAAAGACCGTCCCAGCGCCCGAATTGTTGCAGGACCCGGAGCCTGTCTGAGCATTCTAATGTGGAGACAGGCTCCGTGAGTCTCATTTCCAATCCGCGGTTGCGATCCCGGCTCGATCCGCGAGCCAGCGTGCGGCCGCGTTGGCGTTGACGAGCACGGCCCGATCGGCCCGCCGCAGGTGCGCAAGATCCGAGGCGCTGGTGCCGTACGCGGTGACGCGGGCGTTCGGATATTGCTCCCGCAGGGTCTCGAGACAGCGCAGCTTTTCCTCGCCGCGCCGATTGGCGGTGCGCAACGCGCCGTCGAGGCGATCGCCGGCCCAGAGAACCTCCGTGCACAGGGTGCGCTCGAAGTTCAGTGCGCGCCCGATGTACGGCACATACAAGTCAGGGCTCGCCGATAGGAGCACCAGATGATCGCCCGCCGCGCGGTGCGCTTCGAGCGTTGCGAGCGCCGCCGCGCGAAACTTGCGCCGCGGACCTAACCCTAAGGCGAATGCTCTCGCCCAGGCATCGATCGCGGCGCGATCCTCGCCCCCCATCACCGCGCGGATCACACGCGATTTCAAGCGGCCGTGATCGCGGCCGCGAATGGCATACTCGAGGAGCGCAGGGGCGAGCCGCCACAAGCGCAAGAGCCGCGCCGGGCGCCGCGCCAGGTAGCCCGCGAGAAACGGCATCAGCGTGTCGTGGAAAGTCAGCGTGCCGTCCAGATCGAACACGGCGACGGCCGGCGTGGATGCGCTCATGGTGAGAATATAAACGAATAAATACAATAAGTTGAAATATTTTTCTCGATAAAAGATAGTCTCTGCCGCTGATATGGCAATCGCTAGAATGTCGGGCTCGAGCGGCAGGGGCGTCGCGCCCGGAAACAATCAGGAGCGGAGTATGGTGGAAAACGAAACGGTGCGAGGCACGCACGTGCGCGACTGGGCTACCGCGCTCCGGGCCTTCGCGCCCCGGGCCTTCGCGGCGCTGCTCGGCGCACTTCTTTGCGGAGGTGCGCGTGCCGAGCCGGCCGGCAACCCGCCGCCGCCGGCCGTACCGGGCTACACCTTCGTGCGATCGTTGGGCGGTATCGACGAGTACCAACTCGACGGCAACGGCCTCACGGTGCTCATCGCCGCGGATCACTCCGCCCCGGTGGTCACATTCCAGGTGACCTACCGCGTCGGCTCGCGCAACGAGGTGACCGGCACGACCGGTGCGACGCACATTCTCGAGCACCTGATGTTCAAGGGCTCCGATGCGTACAACGATCCCAAGGGCAACAGCATCAAGCAGTACCTGGAGCGCGTCGGCGGCCAGTTCAACGCGAGCACGGCGGTCGACCGCACGAATTATTTCGCCACGATAGGCCGCGACGACCTGGAGGGCTACGTCGCGATCGAGGCCGACCGGATGCGCCACCTCTGGCTGCACGAGGCGGACCGCCAGGCCGAGATGACGGTCGTGCGCAACGAATACGAGCGCGGCAAGAACGATCCGAATAACGCGCTCATGGAGGAGGTGACCGCCGCGGCTTATGTGGCGCTGCCCTATCACCATCCGACCATCGGCTGGAAGAGCGATATCGAGCATGTGCCGATCGAGAAGCTGCACGAGTTCTACGACACGTTCTATTGGCCCAACAACGCAACCGTCGCCGTGGTCGGCGATGTTCAGGCCCCGGCAGCGCTCGCCCTGGTGAAGAAATACTACGGCGCCTATCCGCACTCGCCGCAGCCCATTCCGGCGATCTATACGGAGGAGCCGCCGCAGACCGGCGCGCGCCGCGTGATCGTGACGCGGCCGGGCGAGCTCGGCACGGTCGTGGTCGCGCACAAGGTGCCGAATGGGCGCGACGCGGACATGCCGGCGCTCGAGATGCTCGATGCGATCCTGAGCTCCGGCAAGAGCGCGCGGCTGTACCGGGCGCTCGTCGACCAGGGACTGGCGCTGTCCGCCGATGCGGGCACGGATCTGCATCGGGATCTGTCGCTGCACACCGTGTATGCGTCGCTTGCGCCGGGCGCGACGCACACGCAGGTCGAGCAGGCGCTCAACAAGGAGATCGCGCGCATCAAGAACGACGGGGTGACGCCCGAGGAGATCGAGCGGGTGAAGCAGCAGTTCCTGGCCGCCGATGCGTACAAGCGCGACGGCACCGCGGGGATCGCAGGCGAGCTCAACGAGTGGATCGCCGTCGGCGACTGGACGCTCTATGTGACCTTTCCGCAGAAGGTCGGGCAGGTGACCCCCGCGGACGTGCAGCGCGTCGCCAAGCAGTATCTCAACGAGGATCAGAGCACGACCGGCTGGTTCGTGCCCGCGTCCGGCACAGCGGGGAAAGGAACGTGATCAGAGAGCACATTCGAAGCAAGGTCTGTGCGGCGGCGCTCGTGCTCGCAGCGACCGGCGCGCAGGCGCTCATGGTTGGCAACAGCCACCGCTCGCAGATCGCCGGCATCGATCTCATCACCTATCGCACCAACGTGCGCGACGTGGTATCGATCCTGGGCGCACTGCCCGCCGGCGACGCCATGGCCGCACCCGGCAATATCGCGGTTCCGACGCTCACCGGCATGATGCTCGACCGCGGTACGAAGACACTCGACAAGTTCGCGATCGCCGACGAGCTCGACAGCGTGGGCGCGGAGATCTCCTTCACGGTCGGGGCGCAGAGCCTGGAGGTACGCGCGAAATGCTTGCAGAAGGACCTGCCGCTCGTGCTCGGTCTGATCGCCGCGCAGCTTCGGGATCCGGCGTTGTCGGCGGCCGAGTTCGCCAAGGCCAAGCAGCAGTTCATCGGCTCGTTGCAGCGCTCGCTGCAGAACACCGCCCAGCGCGCCCAGGAAGCGTTCGGGCGCGCGGTGTTTCCGGACGGCCACCCGAATCATCCGCACACGATCGAGGAGTATCTGGCCGCGGCCAAGGCAGCGACGCTCGACGAGGTCAAGGCATTTCACGCCAAGTACTATGGTCCAAAAGCGTTCACGCTGGTCCTGGTCGGCGACGTATCGGCGGATAAGACCGAGCCGGAGATCGCCAAGGACTTCTCGGGCTGGAGCGGCGGCCAGGATTACCTGCGCCCGGCGAGTCCGGCGCATTCGGCGGGTCCGCGCGAGATCACCGTGCCGCTCAGCGAGAAGCCGAGCACTTCGCTCGTATTGGGGCAGCCGACGGGACTGCACTATCGCGATCCGGACGCACTGCCGCTTCGGGTCGGGACCGCGATTCTCGGCCAGGGCTTCACCGGACGCCTGATGGGCACGGTGCGCGACCGCGAGGGGCTCACCTATCAAATCGGCGCCGGCATGGCGGAGGACAGCATCGCCGACGGCGAGTGGAGCATCTCCGCGAGCTTCGCCCCCGCGCTTCTCGAACGGGGCATCGCCTCGACGCGCGCGGTGCTCGACAAGTGGTGGCAGGAGGGTGTTACCGACTCCGAACTCACTGCCCGCAAGAAAGGGCTCGTCGGCACCTACCAGGTGGGCCTGTCGACGACCGGCGGACTCGCCGGCGCGATCCTCGCCTCGATCCAGCGCGGCTACGACGTCGGATGGCTGGATGCGTACCCCGGGGCGATCAACGCGATCACGCGCGATCAAGTCAACCGCGCGATCCGCACGCGGCTCAACCCGGGCACCATGGTGCTCGTGGAGGCGGGCAGCGTCGGTGCCGCGCGCTAGCTCGACCTCGCGCGACTAGAGCGTCACACCGGCGCGGGCGGCAAGGCGCGCCAAAGGGGACCGCAGCAGCACGGCGAGCACGCACACCGCGCCCATGGCGGCGGCGACTGCACCGAACGCAGCGGCAAATCCCGCCGAATCGATCAGCGGGCCGGTGAAGGCGGAGAGATAGCCGCCGAGCCCGAGGGTCGAAAGATACCAGGCGCCCATGGCCACCGAGGCAAATCCGGCGGGCGCGGCTCTCGACACCATTCCGTAGGTGGCGGTCCACGCCACGAGCTCGCCGATCGCAAGCATCGAAAGAGAGATCAGCGGGATCCAGACGGGAGCCGGCGCGGCCGCCGTTGCGTGGAGCGCGGCCAGGCACATCAGCACGTGACCCATCACCACCATCGACAGGGCGAATGCGTATTTCTGCACGATGTCCACCCGCCGATTGCGAATCCCCAAGCGCACCCAAAGAGCTGCCACCATCGGTGCGAGCAGGATCACGACCGCCGCATTCATCGAGGTGAACCAGGGCACGGGAACGACGAACGAACCGACGGTCCGATCGACGTCGCGCTCGATGAACAGCAGCCAGCTGCCGAACAACTGGAACCATCCGACGCTGAACGCGCACAGCAAAGCGGCCAGCACGGACAAAAGGCCGATTCGCCGCAGCACTTCGGCGCGAGCCTGCATCGCGGGCGCCCGGCTCGCGCCGGTAGCCCCGAGCGCGGCGCCGCGCGGCGCCGGTGCATCCGGGCGCACTCCGATCTCGCCCAGCCAGCGCGGCGCAAATAGCAGATAAGAGCCGAGAGCCACCGTCATGCCGGCGGCCGCGAGCGCGAATCCAAAGTGCCAACCGAAAGCTTCCGCCACCCACCCGACCGCAATGCCGGACAGCATGGCGCCGATCGAGATGCCAAGGTAATAGTACGCGTACGCCGCCTCGCGGCGCGGGTCGTCCGCGGACATGGTCTCGCCGCACAGCACCACCAGCGTCGACTTCATGAGGGCATTGCCGAGCACGAGGCAGAGGAGCGCGACGAAGAATCCCACCGCGGCGGCGAGGTATGCGTGCCGCAGCCAGCCCGCTCCGGCGCCGGCATTGAGCAGCGCTCCGTGGTTTGCGATCGCCGCATCGAGGGCGCCTGAATGCCGCAGCCGTCCGAGCGGCATGCCGAGCTCGTGCAAGCCCTGAAGCAGCGGCGCACCATGCCACCATCCCAGCAATTCAGGCAGGAAGACCGGCGAGGACAACATGATTTGACCGATGAGCATGAAGGTCGCGCCGACCGTCACCGCGCGGCGCCGGCCGAGCACCCGATCCGCGACGAACCCGCCCAAGGCCGGAAACGCGTACATCGAAAACGAATACACGCCGAGGAGCGCGAGCGCCTCGCTCGCCGACCAGCCAAATCCGCCGCGGTCCGGGCGGCCGGTCAAGAAGAGCACGAGGATCGACAGCATGCCGTAGAAGCTGAACCGCTCCCAGAACTCGACGCCGATGATGAGCCAGGCGCCCTTGGGATATCCGACCCACTCGCCGGCGCGCGAAGTCGCCCGCGTGGATGCCGCGTCGATCACCCTGGGCCCTTCACAGCGAGACGGTGCCGAGCGGGGTGCGGAGCTGCACGCGGAACTCGATCGCAGCGGCCGCATAGGTAGCGATCGGCGCGCCCAGCTCGGATAGCGTCCGGCGCAGATCATCCGCTTGCGGGTGGCCTACCGCGAAGTCTGTAAGCCCGACATCGCCTGGATTCGGCGCCGTTGCGGCCGGATGCGGCGAGTCGAGCCAATCGATAAAAAACGGGAACGCGAGGCCAAACCGGTCGAAGGCCGGCGCCAGCCACTGCCAGTTGAGCCTGACCCCCTCGGGCGTGACCCGGCCGTTGCTCGCGACGAGGGCATTGTGGGCGCCCGCGCCGGCGGCAATCTGAGCTAATTGGCTTAAGGGGCGCGAGCTGCGCAGGCAGTAGGTCAAGATGCGCGGCTCGCGGGCGGTACGGGCGAGCCGGCACAAGGCGTCCTCCGCGGGCGCCTCCCGTCCCGCAGGCGCCTCTGGTCCCGTGGGCGCCAGAATCTCGAGGTAGCATCGCGGGCCGAGCCCCACGAGGGCGTTATGAGTCAAACCGCTCGCATGCACTCCGCCGTAGCGCGCGGTCACCCCGGTCAACGCCTCGAAGCGGCGCGTACCGCGCTCGAGGTCATCGCAAGCCCAAATGATGTGGTCGAGAACGTCGCTCATGTGCTGCGACCGGCGGCGCGTACGATGCGGGCGGCCTCCGCGGTCAGCCGTGCGCGGTCGATCTTGTGGGTCCCGGAGACCGGCAGGCTGGGCATGAATTCGATGAACCGCGGGTGGGCAAATGCCGCTCCTTCGCGCAGGGCGTATTGCTTGATGTCCTCGGCGCTCGGCGCCGCTCCGCTTCGCGGCACGATGAAGGCAACCGGAATCTGCCCCTTGATGTCGTCGGGGGCGGGTACCACGATGGCCTGAGCCACGGCGGCGTGCCGCTCGAGCAGCTTCTCGATCTCGCCCGGATAGATGTTCTCTCCGCCGCAAACGAACATGTCGTCGGCTCGACCCACGAAGAAATAGAATCCATGCTGATCTTTGCGCATCACATCGCCCGTCACGTACCAGCCGTCGCGCATTCGGGACGCCGTGGCCTGCGGCTGGTTGAGGTATCCATGCATCAGCGCCGGCGTGCGCAATGCCAGTACGCCGTGGTCGTCGGAGGCACCGTCGATGAGCTTGCAGCCGATATCGGCGAGCGGATAACCGAGCGACAGCGGCGGCCTCGGACGCCCGTCCGGATGAGGTCCGAACACGGCGGGTCCCGCCTCCGTCGTGCCGAAGCCGTTCTCGACCTCGGCGTTCGGGAACAGTTCTCGTACCTGCGCGAGCAGGGCATCCGTCAACGGCGCCGAGCCGATGGTCACGTCGCGGACGGAACTGAAGTCGAGCCGTTCGATCAGCTCGCGCTCACGCACCATCAACGCAAACATCGTCGGAATCCCCGACAGCCGGGTGCAGCGGTAGCGGGCGGCCGCATCGAGGAAGCGGCGCGCATCGAAGCGCGGCAGTAAAATTATCCGCATCCGCTGGGCGAGCGCCATGGTGATGTTGAAGAGTCCGTTCATGTGATAGAGCGGCGCGACCACGATCGTGGTGTCCTGCGGCGCCTCGGCGGGCAACGGCTCGAGATAGCGGCCGATGGCCCACAGCTGACCGTGATGGTTGAGCGGCACTCCCTTCGGCATACCGGTCGAACCGGACGTATACAGGATCTCGGCGAGGTCCTCTTCCTCGGGCAAAAATGTGTCCATGGGCCCCGGATCGAGGAGCGCGGGGAACCCGTGGGCGCGGTCGTCGAAGTCGATCGCCGTCTCAGGCTCCGGGACCAGTGCGCGCCGCTCCGAATCGCTCAGCACGAGCTCGATCGCGCTGTCGCGAAAGATGTGCGCGATGGTGGCTCGAGGCAGCCTGTGGTTCACCGGGACGGCCACCGCGCCCATGCGCATGATGCCGAAGTACGCGGCGATGAACTCGAGGCGATTCTCCGCGAGGATTCCGACGCGTGCCCCGCGCCCGATGCCGCGGCGAAGCAGTCCGCGCGCCACGGCGACGCACAGCGCGTCGAATTCGAGCGCGGACAGCTCCGGGATTCTCGCCGGGTCGCGCAGGTCGGTGAGGGCGATGCGCTCGCCGTGCCGCGGGAGCCGCAGCACGTCACCCAGATTGTGCAGGACCGGAGATTCCATCATTGCATCATGGCTTGATCAAGACCTTGCCGACGACCTCGCGGTCCTCGAGAAGCCGTTCGCCCTCGCCGGTCTGCTCGAGCGGCAGCACCTTGTCGATCAATGGCGCGAGCCGCCCGCCGGCCACCAGGCCGAGCAGGGTGACGAGGTCCTCCCGGAGCCATCCGTCGGAGCCGATCATCGTGTGCTCGTAAGTCCACCAGTAGCGCGCATCGAGCGAGAGCTCGTACCCTGCGGTAGCGCCGCAGCAAAGGATGCGACCGTTCGTCTTCACGCATTTCTGCGTCGCGGGTAACGTATCCCCGCCGGTGAAATTCACCGCCACATCGACGCCGCCCGTGCCGTTGATGCGCGGCTTGCCGTAGATCTCCTTGACGGTATCCAGAAAGGGCCGCTCGCGGTAGTTCGCGGCGTGCGCAGCGCCGAGCGCGGTCAGACGCTCGAGCTTGGCCTGGCTGCCGGCGAAGGCAAGTACCTCGGCGCCGACCATGCGCGCGAGCTGTACGCAAGCGGCGCCGACACCGCCGCTCGCACCGAGCACCATGACGCGTTCGCCTTCCTTCACCGCCCCACGGGTAATCATCATCCGGTACGCCGTGCCGTAGGCGAGCGGCAGTGCCGCGGCGTGCTCGAAGCTGACCTCTCGGGGAATGTCGATCAGCATCGATTCGTGGACCGCGACGAACTGCGCCCGCCCGCCGTCCACTGTCTCGCCCAGCATGCCGACTCGGTCAGCGCCGCGCATGACCGGGTCGATGAGCACGCGCGCACCGAGCCAGCGCGGCGTCACGCCTTCGCCGAGCGACTCGACGGTTCCCGCGATATCGGAACCTGCGATCACCGGCAGCTTGATCTTCACGCCCGGCATGCCGCGGCGGGTAAAGATGTCGTGAAAATTCACCGCCGTCGCGGCCACGCGAACCAGCACCTCACCGGGCGAGGGCTTGGGGATCGGATGATCGCTGCGCAATTGCAGCACCTCGGGTCCACCGTGCGCGGTCGTCAAAACAGCTCGCATCGTTCGCTCTCCTGGATGCATCAGCCGGCCTGGGTGCCGTAGCAGCCGCGCCCCAGGGCGATCAGCCGGCCGTCTGCGTCGAGAACGTCGATGTCGACGACTCCGATGGTGCGTCCGGCGCGGCGCACGCGCGCCTGGGCGATCAGGTCGGTCCTCGCCGCCGGACGCAGATAATCCACGCGGAAATTGATGGTCGGCACCCCGTGACCAAGCACCGCGATCAGCGCGAAATCGCCGGCGATGTCGATGAGACTCGCGATCACGCCCCCATGATATTGGCCGGTTCCGGCGGAGCGCTCGACGTGCGGCCCGTATACGGCGCGCAGCGTGAGTGTCTGCGCCGCGGCGTCGAAGCTCTCGAGCCGCAGCCCGAGAATCTCCTGGAAAGGGCTTCCGCGCAGAATCCCCTCGAGCGTCTCGCGTGTCACAACCGGTGGCTCTGTCATCGTGCGCATTCTAGCAGGCGATGTAAGCGCCGATGCATGCCGCTCGAAAGACGTTGTTGCCTCACGCACGGTTCCAACCTACATTGCGCCCCGTCTTCACGTCATGAGGCACGGGTCATGCAAAGTTCGCATAAGTTCATACAAGAAGAATCTATGGCTGCGGCGTTCGGCTCCCGCCGGCGGGTATGGCGGTGGGCGCTGCTCGCCCTGATCGGCTCGGTCGCGGGACCGCTCGCGGCGGCCCCGGTCGCCGCCGCCACGATTGCGATAACCAACGTAAGAATCATCGACGGCAATGGCGGCGCTCCGATCGAGGATGGAAGGATCATCGTCCAGGACCGGCGCATCCTCGCGGCAGGCCGCTCTTCCGACATTCCGCTCCCCGCCGGAGCGAAGCGCATCGACGGCAGGGGTGGATCGGCGTTGCCCGGGCTCGCGGACATGCACGTGCATCTGCTCGGTGGAACGAATGGCGTGGGCCTCGATATCCTTGGATATCAAAAATATTTGAACGCGCTGCTCTATGCCGGAGTGACCACCGTCATGGATACCGGCAACGTGGAGCCTTTCATACTGCAGCTCAGGGAGGAGGTGCGCGCCGGACGAGTGCTGGGTCCGAGGATTTATTGCGTGGGTCCCCTGGTCGATGGGGCCGATCCTGTCTGGCCGGCGCTGTCGTTCGCAGTGGCCTCGAAGGATCAGATTCCGCGGTTGGTCTCGCACCTCGCTGCTGAGAAGGTCGATTTCATCAAGCTGTACGTCGGGCTCTCGGATCAGCTGGTGCGGACGATTTCCGCCGAAGCGAGCAAGCGCGATATCCGGACCATCATCGATCAGTGGTTGCGCAATGGCTCCGGCGATATTGCGCAGGAAGGGATCGCGGGCTTCGCGCATTTTCCCTCGCATCGAATCAGCGACGAGACGATCGCCACGTTCAAGGCGCACAACGTATTTCTGATCTCGACGCTCGCGGTGCAGGAATCGGCCCTGGGGCGGCGATTCGCGGATTTGACTTTCCTTGACGATCCGTTGATCGCCGACACCACGTCCAAGGCCGCGCTCGATGGCTTGCGCAAGGAGTATGGGGGCCTCAGCGTCGAGCAGCTGGCCGCCAAGAGCACGTTCACGAATCGCGTCGATTTCGAGGGGGCGGAAAGCAACGTACCGCGCTTGCGCGATGCGGGGATCTTGTTCGCGGCCGGTACCGATGCCATCTATCCCGGTGACTTTCAGGGCGAAGGGCTGCATCGAGAGCTCGAACTGCTGGTGGAGTCGGGCTTGTCGCCGCTCCAGGCACTCACCACCGCGACCAAGAACGCCGCGGCGATCGTCAATGCATCCGGCGAGTGGGGCACTCTGGAGGCAGGCAAACTGGCGAATCTGATCATCGTCGACGGCAAACCGGATCGGCGGATCGGCGACTCGCGCCGCATCGTCCTTGTAATGAAGGAGGGTGCGCTCATAGACCGCACCGCGCTTCGCTTGGATCACTCGCGCATCCCGGACTATCAGGAGACCGGCTCCTCGATGGCGCACGCGTGGTAAGCCGTACGACCCGAACTATCGACATGCCTAACGGTTATTTGCCGGCTGGTGCGTTGCTTGTTATTTAATTTGGTTTGCGCGTTCACTTTACGGGGATCAGCTCAATATGTCCTTTGGCCAAGTCGGTTCGCCGTCCAACTCGCGCTTTCGTGCCTTGACGTGCGCGAGCCTCCTCTCGGCGGCATGCGGGGTGCAGCTCGCTTCGGCGACGGATTCCGATAGCGACAGCGGCGGCCTCGGCGAGATCGTGGTCACCGCACAGCGGTTCACCTCGACCGTTCAGAACACGCCGATC
>JBEKVP010000016.1:0-13882 GCA_049513935.1 Steroidobacteraceae bacterium | reverse complement strand
GAAGCGATCGTCGAGCCCATCGAGGGCGGCCATGTTCTTGTACGTAACCACCATGTACAAGTCTGGATCGTGCGGCGATCGCGGCATGGCTGCGTAAACCTCGAAATCGAGGATGAGGCCGGCCTTCTTCTCTTCCTCTCTCAGTTGTTTCCCGGTCGTATCGAGCCACTTCAAGTACGTATCGAACATTCCCGGCTTGGTGCGGATGGCGGTAACCTCTTTTACAGGCCCGTCTGTATAGGACTTTGAATCGTCGGCCAAGACCGGTGAGATCGCGCCGATCGACAGGGCCGTCATCGCGAACGCGGTTAGCAATCGTAGTTTCATTTGATTATCTCTTTTGTTGGAAAAATTATCGGATCATCAACCCGGCCACTTTACAGTATCTCCGCGTCAAGGGACCACACGGTGCGTGCGCAAGTGCCGCCTCCGGGCCTGAACCGGGTGCATCCAAACCGCCCTTCCGTCGCATCTTCACCGAAGTCGATTCAAACCTTTGGAGCTCACCGATGAATGCAATGGGACTGACTGCGTTTGGTATCGCGTTTTGGGCCTTCTTGGCGATCGCCTCGGTAGCGGGTATCGTGGCCGACTATAAGAAGCGGCAACTCGAGCTTGAACCGCTGCGCGCGGCGATCGAGCGCGGTGCGCAGCTCGACCCGGCCGTCATCGAGAAACTCATGACGCGGGAGACCAGGGACCACTCCGCCGATCCGATGGACCTCAAGATCGGCGGCATCATCACCACCGCAGCCGGAATCGGCGTCGGAATCGCCTCGTTCGTCGTGAACCCATGGATGCCCGTCGCCCATTATCCGCTGCTGGCCGTGGGCATCGTGGCTCTGTGCGTCGGCATCGGACTGCTCGTGGCGGCGAAGGCGCTGCAACGGCACGCGCACGGATCGGCCGCGTGAATGCCGCGCTGCCGAGCCGCGCGCTCGGCAGCGCCTCGGAGCCCGCCGTACTCGCCCTCGCGATGCACGGCGATTCCGCGGCGTTCAGCGAGCTCGTGCGCCGCCGGCAGTCCTGGCTGCGCAATCTGCTGAGGCGGCTGTGCCGAGATCCTTCGCTGGCCGACGATCTGGCGCAGCAGACGCTGCTCCAGGCCTGGCGCACGCTGGCGAGCCTCAAGGCCGCGAACGCTTTCACGGCGTGGTTGCGGCGTGTTGCGATCAACGTGTGGCTGCAGCACCTGCGCGGAGCCGGTGCGCATGGGTGGATCGGGGAATCAGCGACGGTCGAGATCGCGAGCGAGCCGGCGGCACCCGCAGCGATCGGCTTGCAACTCGATCTGGACCGCGCGCTCGCACGCCTGCGCCCGGAAGTGCGGGTTTGCGTCGTGCTCGCGTACCACGAGAAGCTCAGCCATAGTGAGATCGGCGCAGCCACCGGGTATCCCCTGGGAACCGTCAAATCGCACATCAAGCGCGGCGCTGAGCAGCTGCGATCGCTGCTCGATGCCTATTCACCGAAGGAGCCGCCGCATGGCCGATGATCTGGATCCGCAGCTCGAGCGCTGGTTTGCCGCCGCCGAGCAAGATCTGACCGACACCGAGTTCAGGGCGCGGATCGCGGCAGCCCATCGACGACAGCGCGCGCTTCTTGCGCCGTTGCGCATCGGCGCCGCGGTGTGGCGGGGGATCGCAACCGCCGCCGCACCACCGCGATTGCACCCCGGACTAACCGCAATCCTCGCCGCGGTTGCCGCCGCGATCACCCTCGGGCTCGCACTGCAGGGCTGACGGGCCGCAAATTAGTCCCTGTTGCGGCCCGAGGGACCTTATCATGGCCCATCGCACCCGAGACCGTCGCCACCATGAGCAGCAGCTACAATCTTCTTTTCCAGGAGGCCCAGTTGACTGACGACGCGGGCGACCGGCAGCGGTGGGATTTTCTGAAGCGGGTACCGGGTCAGCGCAAAATCGACGCGTTTCTGAAATCGAGGGACCCGCTCAACCACTCGCCGCAATTCGCGGAATTCTACGAGCTGCAAATGGCCATCTTCGTCGCATCCGTACCCTCCCCCGCGAATACCCGTATCGTCGTCGCCGGCGTGACCAACGTGACGCAGGCGCAGTTCGACAAGCTCGCGGCGGCGATCGGCCGCGGCACGGTGCGATGGAACCGCTCGGAATTCAAAAGCTCGGTCGAGGCGATCCTCAGCATCGAGGTCCGCGACTACACGGGACCGTAGCCGGCAACTCCCCTGGCCTGGATGCCCACGTCAAGCCTGAGGCATCAAGGCTAGTAGCGCGGAGGAGCCGCGCCGCGCTCCAGCGTTTGTTCTTCGGCCAGCGTGAAGATCGACTCGGGAGCGGCCTCGAGCCGCTCCCGCCCGATGGGCTGGCCGCTCCGATCGGATAGACCGTAGGTCCCCTCGTCGACCTTCTTCAAAGCACGGTTGACGCGCTCGAGGCGCGCCGCATCGCGAACGACGAGGTTCCCTTCGAGCTCGAGGGCGGCGAGCCGCTGGGCATCGTCCTCGTACTCTTGAGCACCACCGGCGCCCTCCGATTGGTTGGCCGCTTCCTCGTTCTCGTCGCGAGCCGCGGCGGCCAATAGGGCATCACGCAACTTCAGCAGCGATCGACGTTGCTTTTCGATGAAGGACTTATCGAGTTTCTGTGTATCGGCACTCACGATAACTCCCGGGTAAGAAGGGAATGCATACACACTAGCATCATCGGATATGATCGTGGAATCCGCTTTCAGCCCGAGGATACGCCCGTGCCGCCACCCGAGTCACCGTCGTCCGGCGAAGCTCTCAGCGACCGGATCGTCGTCATCACGGGCGCATTCGGTGCGCTTGGCGCCGCAGTGGCCGAAACCGTACGGGGCGCCGGCGCGCAAGTCGCGGCGGTCGGCCGCGAGGCGCCGGCCAAGGCGCCCGCGTTTGCCTCCGGCGTCACCGTGTTCGGCGGGATCGATCTGGGGTCGCCGGACAATGTGGGATCCGGCTTCCGCTTGATCGCCGAGCGGCTGGGGGGCATCGACGCGCTCGTCAACATTGCCGGCGGCTTTCGCTGGGAGAAGATCGACAGCGGGCGCGTCGAGACCTGGGACGCGCTCTACAATGTGAACCTTCGAACCGCGTTCAACGCAACCAAGGCCGCACTCCCCTACATCTTGAAGCGGGCGGCGGAGCATGGCGCCGGACGCATCGTGAGCGTCGGTGCGGCCGCGGCGAGTCACGCCGCCATAGGAATGGGCGCCTACGCGGCGTCCAAGGCCGGCGTCGCAAAGCTCACCGAGGCGCTTGCCGCCGAACTGAAGGATCGACGCGTCACGGTCAACGCCATCGCGCCGAGCATCATCGATACTGCGGCGAATCGCGCGGAGATGCCGAACGCGGACTTCAGCCGCTGGGTGACGCCGCTCGAGATCGCCCAGGTGATCGTGTTCCTGCTCTCACCGCAGGCGAGCGGCGTGACCGGCACGTTGATCCCCGTTACCGGGCGCGTCTGAGCCGAAATCGCACTCTGCGCGCTCATGGCTGCACCCCGCGCCGATTGAAAGACCGCAGCGCTATGGCGACCTCGTCCTCGCCGCGGCACGGCGCGATTGAGCCGGCCGGCGCAGCTTGGAGAACTCTGAGAACTCCCAGGAGCGAAGCGTCAAGATCGCCGAGCAACCGTCCCGATCCGCAAGCGGCAGCCGCGTGTCCTGGTGCGCGAGCTGCTCGAATTCCGCCGCGACACGCCGGATCGAGGCCTGGAGCCGGAGCATCGAGGCGCGCGAGAGCATGCCCGCCACGAAGCGAAACTCATCGCCCTGAAGGTCGAATTCGGCGTTGAAGAATTCCGGAATGACGCGGCGCAGAAAGTACTCCTGCACGGCGCCATCCTTGCGCCAGCTGAAATTGCGCGCGGTGAGCTTGCGCATGCGGTTAGGCGGACGAAAATCCACGATGCGCAGCTTGTCGAGCTTCAACAGAACGCTCACCAGCTCGTTTGCATCGAATTGAAAGGTCGATACGATCTCGTCGAACTTCCAATCGTTGACGATGAGGTATGTGACCACGAGCGCGCGCGGATTGGTGGCGAGCGCCTGCTCCTGTTGCTCGCTGAGCTCGGTGAGCGCGCTCGCCTCCTCCGTTTGCACGAGATCGACGACGCCGACGCCGAGCGCATCGCAGATCCGGTCGAGACGCCCGAGCGAGAAATTGCCGCGGCCGAGGTCGCGCTTGATCGTGGGCTCGCTCACGCCGATGAGGCCCGCGAGCTCGCGATAGGTCAATCCCCGCGCCTTCAGGCGCGCCTTGATGCCGCGGACGATGACTGCCGTGCTGCTCATGGGGGCCATCCTCTTTTCATACCGTTCTATCGCCCAGGGTATTACAATATTATACCGAGCTGATCAGGGGCGCGCGCGTGCGGAGATTCGCCGCCGCGGCGGCGTTGGATTCGGCAGGGGCCCGGATGTTAGGCTTCGCGCCTCTATCCAGAGTGCCGACTTCCATGAAGTATTTGATCCTCGCTTGCCTGAATCTTGCGGTTTTGGTCTCGACACAGGGCATCGCACGGGCGGCGCCCGTGCCCGCGGCCGCGGCGGCGCCCATCGCGGCCCCGAAGGACATCGCGTACCCCGGTGAGATTCGTCTCACGGTCGATGCCTCGGATATCGAGCGGCGCATCGTGCGCGTGCACGAGTCCATCACCGGCTTGGCGGGTGACGCCGTGCTTTTGTATCCGCGATGGTTGCCCGGGGAACACGGGCCGGACGGTCCCATCGAGCGCCTCGCGGGACTCACCATCACCGCAGGCGGCGCGAGCGTCCCGTGGACGCGCGACACCGTCGACGTGTACGCGTTCCACTTGCACGTCCCTGGGGGCACGAGAGCGCTCGAGGTCGATTTCGAGTACCTCTCGCCGACCAGCTCGAGCGCAGGTCCGGCGGAATTCAGCCGCGAGATACTCCTGCTCGAGTGGCCCTCGCTGGTGCTCTATCCGGCCGGTTACTTCACGCGCCAGATCCCGGCCGAGGTCGGGCTCACGCTGCCGGACGGCTGGCAATTCGCATCGGCGCTCGAGAAGGAGTCCTCGGCTGCGAATCGCACGACGTTCAAGCGCACGACGCTCGAGACGCTGGTCGACAGCCCGCTGTACGCCGGGCGCTACACGAGCCGCATCGATCTCGACCCGGGGGCGGCGGTGCCGGTGTACATGGATCTATTCGCCGACCGGCCCGACCTTCTGGCCGTCAAGCCCGAGCAGATCGCGATTCACCGCGCGCTCGTGCAGCAAGCCTACAAGCTCTTTGCCTCGCACCACTATGCCCACTACGATTTCCTCTACTCGTTGAGCGACCAGGTGCGGATGATCGGCCTCGAGCACCACCAGTCGAGCGAGGACGGCACCCTGCCCACGGTATTCACCGAGTGGGACAAGCAACCTTGGGGCCGGGACTTGCTGTCGCACGAGTACACCCATTCCTGGAACGGTAAGTTTCGCCGGCCTGCCGATCTATGGACGCCCAATTACAACGTGCCGATGCGCGACACGCTGCTGTGGGTCTACGAGGGTCAAACGCAATACTGGGGGGAGGTACTTGCCGCCCGCTCGGGGCTGTGGACCCGACAGCAAGCGCTGGATCAATGGGCGGATACGGCTGCGTACTTCCAAACATTGCCCGGGAGCCGCTGGCGCGCCCTAGCGGACACGACCAACGATGCGATCGTCGACCGGGACCACCATCTCACATGGCGAACCTGGCAACGAGCCTTCGACTATTATCCGGAAGGTGCGCTCATCTGGCTGGACGCCGACACGCTGATCCGTGAGCGCTCGCAGGGCAAACGCTCGCTCGATGATTTTGCCCGTGCATTCTTCGGCATCGACGACGCCAGCATGACCCCGGTCACCTATACCTTCGAGGATGTCGTCAAAGCCTTGAATGCCGTGGAGCCCAATGACTGGAGTGCCTTCTTGCGCGAACGCCTGGATGCCGTGAACAAGCCCCCGCCGCTTGGCGGCATCACCCGCGGTGGATACAAACTGGTGTTCAACGACACGCAGAGCGACTACTCGAAAGCCGTGGACGGCGAGCGCAAGCGCACCTCGCTCCTTTACTCCGTGGGGCTCATCATCAACGAGAAAAACGCGACCATCATGGACGTGCTCTGGGAGGGTCCGGCGTACAAGGCCAAGCTCACCGAGGGCCTGGAGATCCTGGCAGTCAACGGCGCCGCCTACAGCGGCGAGGTGCTCAAGGCAGCCGTCCAGGCCGCGAAGGACTCGAGCGCGCCGATCGAGCTCATCGTCAAGGGACAAGATCGCTTTCGCGTCGCCGACCTCGATTATCACGGCGGGCTGCGCTTCCCGCATCTCGAGCGCGACCCGTCCGTGCCCGCGCGTCTCGACGATCTCTTGAGCCCGAAATAGCGGCCTCGGAGGCCCCGCTGCGCGGCTTCATTCTCCAGGCGAGCTACCGCGTGGCGGCGGCGCCGGACGGAGCGCGCGTTCCCGTCGTGCATCTTTACGGGCGGTTGGAAAGCGGCGGCGCCTTTCTGGTCCGGGACGAGCGGCAGCGGCCGCACTTCTACGTGCGCGCCGGCGACGCCGGCCGGGCCGCCGCTCTGCGTGCGCTCGCGCTGTCGCCGGTCGACCAGCACACGTTCGACGGCGCTCCGGTGTGCCGCGTCGAGGTCGAGGTTCCCTCCGATGTCCCGCCGCTGCGCGATGAGCTGCACGCGGCGGGCATCGAGACCTTCGAGGCCGATGTGCGCTTTGCGTCGCGCTATCTGATCGAGCGCGGTGTCAAGGGCGGCTGCGACATCGAAGGCCCGGCCGCGGCGGGCGGCGGATCGATTGCCGCCGTGTTCGACAACCCCACACTGCGCCCCGCTGAGGTCACGATCGAGCCGCGCGTGCTCTCCTTCGATATCGAGACCGATGCCAAGAGCGAGCGGCTGCTCGCGATCTCGCTGTTCGCACCGGGCATCGACGAGGTACTGATCGTGGACGGCAGCGACCGGCCGATGCCGGAGCGCGCCGTCCGCTGCGCCAACGAGCGCGCCGCGCTCGAGCTTTTCGCCGCGCGCGTCGCCGCTCTCGATCCCGACGTGCTCACCGGCTGGAACATCGTCGACTTCGATTTGAACGTGCTCGACCGGATCGCGGCGCGTCTGAAGTTCCGGCTGCACCTCGGCCGAGAGCCCGGGGCGATGCGCATCCGCAAAGCCGAAGGCTATTTCGGCAGCGGCCAGGCCGTGCTGCCGGGGCGTCTCGTGCTCGACGGCATCGACCTGTTGCGCGGGGCATTCGTGCGCATGGATGACTACTCGCTCGACGCCGTGGCACGCGAGGTGCTCGGCGAGGGCAAGGCCATCGCCGGCGACGCGCGCGATCGCATCGCGGAGATCATTCACAACTACAAGCACGATCTCGCCGCGTTCGCTCTCTATGCCCGGACCGATGCGCGCCTCGCGTACGAGATCGTGGCGAAGCTCCGGCTCGTGGAGCTCGCCTTTGCGCGCAGTCAACTCACGGGCATGACCCCGGATCGGGTAGCCGCCAGCATCGCGTCCTTCGACTTCCTGTATCTATCGGAACTCGAGCGCATCCGCGTCGTCGCCCCGAGCGTGCGCGGCAGCGATTCGCGCGTGCACGTCGCACAGCAAGGCGGCCACGTGCTCGAGCCGGTGACCGGCTTGCATCGCAATGTCTGGGTGTTCGACTTCAAGAGCCTGTACCCGAGCATCATCCGAACCTTCAACATCGATCCGTTGAGCTACGTGCCAGCCCCGGCGCCGGAGGCCGATCTGATCCGCACGCCGGATGGCGCCTTTCGCCGCGGCCCGGCCATCCTTCCGCGCCTGCTCGATGACCTGTTCCCGCGGCGCGAGGCCGCCAAGAAGAGGCGCGACGATACGGCGGCCCACGCCATCAAGATCCTGATGAATTCCTTCTACGGCGTGCTCGGTACCTCGGCGTGCCGCTTCTACAATCCGGCGCTCGCCAATTCCATCACCGGCATGGGCAAGCAGCTGCTGCTGTGGTCGAAGCGCTGGTTCGAGGCGGCGGGCTACACGGTGCTCTACGGCGACACCGACAGTTTATTCGTGGGCGCCGCGGCCGGCGACGGTCCCGAGCGCGCGAGCGCGACGGCGCTCGAGCTGGCCGCCGCTCTCAACGCCGAGCTGACCCGCTACATCGCGGAGGGGTGGCGGGTGCACAGCCGCCTCGAGCTCGAGTTCGAGAAGCTGTACCTGCGCCTGTTCCTGCCGCATGCGCGCCACAGCGCGCGCGGCGCCAGCAAGCGCTACGCGGGTCTCGTCTACGGCGCCGGCGCGAACGGCGTCGAGTTCAAGGGGCTGGAGGTCGTGCGCCGGGATTGGACTCAGCTGGCGAAGCGGGTTCAGCGCGAGCTCTATGAGCGCTTGTTCTCCGACCGGCCGGTCGACGCCTACCTCGCGGAGATCGTTGAACAAGTGCGCAACGGCCGGCTCGACGCGGAGCTCGTCTATCACAAGAACCTGCGCAAGAGCACCGGCGAGTACACGGCGACCACACCGCCGCACGTGGCCGCGGCGCGCAAATCCAGCCAGCCGAGCGGCCGCTCGATTCGCTACGTCGTCACCACCGCGGGCGCCGAGCCCCTCGACAACCTAAAATCTCCGCTCGACCGCGAGCACTATGTCGAGAAGCAGATCAAGCCGGTGGCCGAGCCGGTGCTCGAGACGCTCGGGTTGAACTTCGAGCGCGTCATCGGCGATGCGCGCCAATTCGACCTCAATCTGACGTGAGCGCGTACCAGGCAAGACTCGCCTTCGCGGCGAGCCAGCGCAACGGTTCATTCGGCACGTAATCGAGCCCGGCATCGACGAAGGGATAGCGCTTCCACTGCTGCTCCCCGCGTCCCGCCTCCAGATCCGCGATGATGCGGCCGAAGACCGATGTCAGGTTGACGCCGTGACCGCTGTAGCCGATGCCGTAGTAGATGTTCCGATGGCGGCCGATCGAGCCCACGGAGGGCGAGGCATCGAGCGACCAGTCGATGATCCCGTCCCAGGCCGTCTCGAGCTCGACTCCGGCGAGCCGCGGGAACACGCGGACCAATTCGCGCTCGAGGTCGCGCCGGGCCTTCTCCGCCTCGGCGGCGGAGCCCGCGGCGTTGTTGAACTCGTATCGCGGCGGCCCGCCGCCGATGTGCACGCGCCGGTCCTTGGTCAATCCGAAGTAATAGACCTGCGTCTTGCTGTCGTTGAACGGCGTCCGCGAGCGCCAGCCGATGCCCGTGAGCTCCTCCTCGCTCAAGGGCCGCGTCATCGCGACGTATTCGCGCAGCGGCAGAATCGAATTCTTGAGCACATTGAAGTTCGGTGTGAACGCATTGGCCGCGAGCACCAGCGACCCGGCCCGGACCGTGCGGCCCGTAAGGGTGTGAAGAACGTGCTCGCGGCCCTCCTCGATGTGAGCCACGGCCGTGTTCTCGTAGATCCGCGCCCCGGCGCTCTCGGCCGCGCGCTTGAACACGCGCACGAGCTTCATGGGATGGACGTGCCCGCCCGACGGATCGTAGAGGCCGCCGAGATAGACCTCGCTGCCGACGGCTTCGGCGATCCGCCGCCCGTCCCAGTATTCGACCGGAATTCCCGAGACTCTGGCGCGCTCGACGTAGCGGCGCGCAGCTTTCGCATCGGCGCCGTCGTCGAACACCTGTAAGGTACCGCACCGGTCGAGGTCGCAGTCGATACCGACGGCGGTGCTCAACGCCTCGAGCATCCCGACGTTGCCGGCGGTCAGCTCATAGATATCCTTGCCGTTCGATCCGCTCGAAATCATGTAGCGGTCCGCCGTCATCGTGAGCACCATGGCGCCGTTTCGGCCCGAGGCGCCGTTGCCGCAACCGCGCGCCTCCAGCACACAGACGCTCTTCCCGGGCGAGGCCTGGCGAATGAAATACGCCGCTGAGAGTCCCGTGAGTCCGCCGCCGACGATCGCGACGTCGACCTTGAGATCCTCCGTCAGTGCGGGGTTTTCGGCGGCCTTCTCTCTCGACCAGAAGCTCCGGTTGAGGTCCACGGACAAGGGATGGTCCCAGATCCACGGCGCCGCGGCATTGAGGCCGGCGACCCCCGCCAGCACGCCGCCCCCGCCGAGCGCCGCTCGTTTCAGAAAGCGGCGGCGACTATCTCGCATCGACGGAACTCCCCACCGTCGAACCACAGCAACTCCGGGACTCCGTCCTTGAGGTCCAAAAACTCCGCGATCTCGGGGCTCGAGGGCTTCGCGCCGACGCGAAACAAGTGATCGCCGATGGCCACCAGCGGATCGGTGCCGCCGATCCACAGTTGCCGCTGGCGCTGCACCACGCGCAATTGCCCGTACCAGGGACTGTCGGAGCAATACGTTCCCTCGTATCGCGCGAGCTCGGCCGAGGGATCGAGCGCCCGCGCATCTTGCGCGGCTGGATGCACGTACCAATCCGCACCGTAGGCGAGCGCAATGATGGGGCGTTTCGAGGCGGAGTTCGAATCGCCGGCGGCCCCGGCGCCGCGCTCGAAGACCAGCGGGTACAGATCGAACTGCGGATGCTCGGCGATGAAGGTGTCCTGTCCGCTGTGCTGCAGGGGAATCCTCTGCTCGCCGACGATGAGATGCACCCGCGCAGCGTCCGCGCCAACCTCGACGCGGCGCCCATCCGCGGCGGTGTACACGCCCGCGTAGCTCTGCGGGGCTTCCACCGCCTCGGACTCATCGAAGGCTGGGAGCGGCGGCAGTTTCTTGCCCTCGCGCGCCGCGCGCACGAGTCTGAGCGCGAGCTCGGCCACAGGATTCGGCCGGTAACCCAATTGCGCGTTGATGGACGCGAATGCGCCGATCCCTGCGTCGAGATCCATGTGGATCGCCGACATGAACGACACCATCCCGCCGGTGTGACGGAGCCGCCGATGTCCGTCGAGATCATCGACCGCAATCCCGTAGCCGTAGGCCGCCTGCGGCCCGAAGTCGGGCGCCGCAATGTGCCGGGCATGGAACAGACTGAAGCTCTCCTCCGATACGATACGGCCGCCCGGGTACGCGCCGCCGTTCAGGATCATGCGCATGTACAGCGCCATGTCCGCCGGCGTCGAGGCGATCGACCCCGCCGCGTCCTCGACGGTCAAGTTACCGGCGGGCGCCAGCGCTCCGTGACGAGGATACGGCCGATCGTCGTGCAACGGCGTATAGCTCTGCACGACTCGTGCACGGACCGCGCTGGTGATCGCGGCCGCCGTATGGGTCATCCCCAAGGGGCGCAAGATCCGCGCGCTCACGGCGGCCGGCCAGGGCTTGCCGTCGAGCGTCGCGATCAATTGGCCCAAGACGCCGTACCCCCAATTGCTGTAGTGAAACTCCGACCCGGGCGCGAACGCTTGACGCGGACGCCGGCACGGCTGGGCCGGGAATATCGGAGCGTCCTCCGGCATGCCGCTCGAGTGCGTAAGCAGATGGTGCACCAGGATCTCGCCGAAGGGAGTCTCCATGGAAAGCCAAGGCAGGTAGCTGTGAATCGGCGCTCGGAGGTCCACCTTGCCTTGGTCGTGCAGCTGCAGGATTACGAGCCCGACGAAGGATTTGGTGATCGAGCCGATTTCGAACAGGTCGGAGGTCGACACCTTGGTTTTCGCCGCCAGATCGGCGTAGCCGCTCGAGGAGACGCGCAGCGTCCCTTGCGCATCCGCAACGCCGAGCGTCAAGCCCGGCGCATTCATCGCTACGCGATAGCCTTCGATGAAGCGCTCCAGCGTGCCCCACGCAGCCTCGATCGAGACAGCCGCGCGTGCGGCGCCGCTTCTCAACACACCGGGAACCGCCGCTGATAAGCCGAGCGCGAGCAAGTTGCGCCGGTTGATCGAAACCATATCCACACCCCATCTCCTCCGCCGGACGATTAGAATACGTCATCCAAGACCTCGGAAGGGCCGCGAACACGATGTCGAAGCTCACGCGCTCGGAACGATCGCCTGCCCTTGCGATGGCTGTCGCCGTCGCTGGGTCGATGACGGTTTTCGCCTGGCTGTCGGCTCCCGCTTGCGGGGCAGCGCGGATCCGTGCCGACGAGATCGCCGGCACGGTCACGAGCCCGCGCGGCCCCGAGGCGGGTGTCTGGGTGATCGCAGAGACCAACGACTTCAAGACCCGATTCGCCAAGATCGTCGTTACCGACGAGGCCGGCCGCTACCTCCTGCCGGAGCTGCCCGCCGCCAAGTATCGGGTGTGGGTCCGGGGCTACGGCCTCACCGATTCGCCGAAAGTCCCCGCCGCGCGCGGCCGGCGCCTGGATCTGTCCGCGGTGATTGCTGTGGACCCCGCCGCGGCCGCCAAGACCTATCCCGCCGCGTACTGGTACGCGATGATGAAGATTCCGGACGAGGCGGAAACGGCCAAGCTGCCGGGCGCCCGCAACGGTTATCTCATGTGGATGAAAAACATGGGTTGCATCGGCTGCCATCAGCTCGGGAATCTTGCGACGCGCACGCTGCCCGAGTCGCTCGGTCATTTCGCATCCGCAGAGCAGGCCTGGCTCCGGCGCATCCAGTCCGGGCAGGCGGGCAGCCAGATGATCAGCATCGCCCAAGGCGTGCTCGCGGGCATTCCGATCCGCTATCTCGCCGACTGGACGGACCGCATCGCCGCCGGAGAGCTGCCCGCGACCTCTCCGGCGCGTCCGAGCGGCATCGAGCGCAACGTGGTCGCGACGGTGCGCGATTGGTCCGATGCCAAAGCCTATCTGCACGACCTGTCGGGCACCGATCGCCGCCACCCGAGTGTGAATGCCGGCGGCCCGCTCTATGGCTCGCCGGAGCTCAGCACCGACGACTTTCCCGTGCTCGACCCCGCCCGCAATACCGCAACGACCTTCAAGGCGCCGGTGCGGGACGCGGATACTCCGACGACGCACGATGATCCGGTGATCGCACCCTCCCCCTACTGGGGCGCGGAACGCATCTGGAGCTCGCGCGCCATTGCCCACAATCCGATGCTCGATCGGTCCGGACGCATCTGGTACACGGCGCGCATCCGGGCAGCGGCGAATCCCGCGTTTTGCAAGCACGGCTCCACGCACCCATCCGCGATACGGTTTCCCATCGAATCCTCCGAGCGGCAGCTCGCCGTATACGATGCGCAAAGCGGCCAGTACGTCTTCGTCGACACCTGCTACAGCACCCATCATCTGCAGTTTGCCGAGGATGCGGACGACACGCTCTGGACCAGCGGAGGACATGAGGTATTCGGCTGGCTCGACACCAAAAAATTCGATGCGACTCACGATGCAGCCGTCTCCGAAGGGTGGGCGCCCATCGTGCTCGATACCGATGGGGACGGCGCGCTCGGCGCCTGGATCGAGCCCGGCCAGCCCGCCGATCCCCACAAGGACACGCGTTTGGCGGTGAGCCCCTACGCGGTCATGCCGAGTCCGGCTGACGGCAGCGTGTGGGGCTCGGTGGCGTTCCAGTATCCCGGCGCCATCGTGCGCTTCGACCCGCGCACGCAGCTCTCCGAGATCTACAACGTGCCCCTGCCGGGCTTCGGCGTGCGCGGCGCGGACATCGATCGCAACGGCGTGGTGTGGGTGTCGTTGGCGAGCGGGCATCTCGGAGAATTCGATCGCCGCAAATGCAAGGGAGCGCTCAATGGGCCGCGCGCCACGGGCGATCACTGTCCGGAGGGCTGGAGCTTTCATCGCCTGCCGGGTCCCGGATTTGCGAATGTGCCGCAGATGAGCGTCGAGTCGAGCTATTACACCTGGGTCGACCAGCACGACACGCTCTGGCTCGGCGCGAACGTGCCGATCGCGACCGGCAACTTGTTCGACGGCGTGCACGCCTGGGTGGATGCCAAGTTCGTGACGCTGCGCATCCCCTACCCGCTCGGCTTCTACGCGAAGGGCGTGGATG
>JBEKVP010000015.1:0-13927 GCA_049513935.1 Steroidobacteraceae bacterium | reverse complement strand
AGCCCGGGGCTGCGCTCGGCCACCGGCGGCTCTCCATATTGGATCTGACGCACGCCGCCGACGAGCCCATGGTGTGGGGCGAGCACGTGCTCACCTACAACGGGGAGATATACAACTATCAGGCGCTGCGCGCGGAGCTGCCGGGACCGTGGCGCTCGACGGGCGATACGGAGGTGCTGCTGCACCTGCTGGCGCGGGACGGGCGCAGCTGCCTCGGCGGACTCGCCGGCATGTTCGCCTTCGGCTGCTGGGACGCGGGCGAGAGCCGGCTCCTTCTGGTGCGCGACCGGCTCGGCATCAAGCCGCTGTATTACCGCATACTTCCCGACGGGATCGCTTTCGCCTCGGAGTTGAAGGCTTTGCTGGTGCTCGGCACCCCGCCGATCGACGCGAGCGCGGTGCGCGATTATCTCTTTCACGGCTACGTTCCCGCTCCGAAATCGATCTATCGCGGCATCTGCAAGCTGCCGGCCGGCCACGTGCTCACGTGGCACGATGGACGCGTCGAGATCGAATGCTACTGGCGCCCGTCGAGCGCCATCATCGAGAGATCCGCGGCCGACACACTGACGGCGCTCGATGAGCTGCTGCGCAAGGTCGTGCCCGCACACACCCTGTCGGACGTTCCGGTGGGCGTATTCTTGAGCGGCGGCATCGATTCGGCGCTCACGACCTACTATCTGCAGGCGCCGCGAACCTACAGCCTCGGATTCGATGCCCGCGACCGTTCCGAGCTCGATGCGGCGCGCAGCGTCGCCGCGCGCTTCAACACCGTGCACACCGACATGGTTGCACCCGCGGCTGACTTCGACCGGGCGCTCGATGCGATTCCGCATATCTTCGACGAGCCGTTCGGCGACAGCGCCGCCTGGTCGAACTACCTGATCGCGCAGTTCGCGCGCCGCGAGGTCACCGTGGCGCTCTCCGGGGAGGGCGGCGACGAGGTGTTCTGCGGCTATCCGCGCTACTGGTCGAGAATCGGCGCGCGCTCGAATCCGCTGAACCGCGCGCTCGCGCAGTTGCTGCCGCCGCTGACGCGCTTCGCCTCGTCCATGCAGCGCCACGCCTACCGGGGACTGCCCGCGTACGCGGCCGCGCTCGGCGGAATGACCGCCGTGCAGATCGACGAGCTGCTCGCCGATCCCTGGCGCGAGAGCGGCTACGACTACCTGTGGTTCTACCGGCAATTCTGGCGCGAGGGTGCGGCGCCGCTCGTGCAGCTGCGCTGGCTGGATCTTCACACGGATCTCGCGGAAGGGTTGCTCACCAAGGTCGACCGAACCAGCATGGCGCATTCGCTCGAGGTGAGGCCTCCGTTGCTGGACCATCGGCTGGTGGAGTTCATGCTGGGTGTCGATCCGGCATTGCTGGTCGATGAGCGCCGCCGCCGCGGCAAGCTCCTGGTGCGCTGGCTCATGGAGTCGCGCCTGCCTGCGGGACACCTCGATCGACCGAAGTCCGGGTTCGGGCTGCCCGTGCATCGGTGGCTGAAGAGCCACCCGCGGCTCTGGCGTGACGCGGTCGAGCGCCTGAGGGCGCGCGGGGTGTTGCGCCGGGCGGTCGGCAGCGAATTCCGCAGGGCCTGGTCGCTTCTGGTGCTCGACCGTTGGTTCACCGCCTTTGGCTGATTCGAGCGTGCGCATTTTGTTCGTTCCCGTTTCGGGTCCTTACGGCATGGGAGAGTTCGCGCGCTCCTCGGCGATCGCGCAGGCCGTTCTCGCGCGCTGGCCGGCCGTCGCGGTGCACTTCGTGCTGAGCGCCCGGGCGCCGTATGCCGAGGGCGCGCCGTTTCCGAAGACGCTGCTCGGCTCATCGCCCACGTTTCATTCACGAGCGGTCATCGATCTCATGCGCCGTTGGCGTCCGAACGTGGTGGTGTTCGATAACGCGGGGCGCACCTCGCAGCTGCGTGCGGCGCGGGCGCTCGGCGCGCGCATCGTCTACATCAGCGCGCGCGCGCGCCAGCGCCGCAAGGCATTTCGGCTGCGCTGGATGAGGCTCATCGATGAGCACTGGATTGCGTACCCGAGGTTCGTCGCCGGCGAACTCACGCTTCTCGAGCAGCTCAAGCTCAAGCTCCTGCGCCGTCCGGCCGTGCGCTACCTGGACGTCATCCTGTCGCGCGGCCCGCGCGGCCCGCGCGGCCCCGCGGGCGATTACGTGCTGGTGATTCCCGGCGGCGGCACGGGGCACCCGGGCGCCGCGGATGCGGCACACACGTTCGCGGCCGCCGCCAGGCGCCTCGCGGCCGAGGGCTTCGAGACACGCTTCGTCGGGGCGGGCACCTCGATCCCGGCCGGTGAGCCCGGCGCCGCGCATTTGCACGTGCTCGGCGCGTTGCCGCAATCCGATCTCGCCGCGCTCATGCGCGGCGCGCGGCTCATCGTCGCGAACGGCGGCTCCACCTTGGTGCAGTCGATCGCGAGCGGCGCCGCGTGCGTCGCGGTTGCCATCGCGGGCGACCAGCGGCCGCGGATCCGGCGTTGCGCCCTGCTGAATGCGGCAGTCGAGGCGCAGCTGTCCGCAGAGGATATCGCGGCCAAGGCCGGCGCACTGCTGCGCGATGAGGGCGCGCGCGAGGCGCTGGCGCGAAGCGCCGCCGCGCTCGGCCTCGAAGACGGCATCGAGGTGGCACTGCGCGCGCTCGGTCCTCTCGTCGAAGGCACCTGAGCTAAAGTCCCGTCATGCCGAATGCCGTACTGTTGGGCTACGATTTGAACCAGCCATCGTTCCGCCACCGCATGCGGAGCCTGGTTCCCGCGCTCGAAGCTGCGGGTTGGCAGGCGCGGTGCGAGCGCTTTCCAAGCGGGCGCTACGGACTGCGCACGTTCGAGCGGCGCAAGCTCCTCGCGTGGGCCGACGTGGTCGTGCTGCATCAGATCAAGCTGAGCGCCCTCGAGGCGCGGCTGTTCGGTGCGCTCACCAAGCGCCGGGTCTTCGACCTGGACGATGCGATCTATGTGCGCAAGCCTCGGCGGCTCGGCGAGCCCCCGGACGACTCGCTGTGGCGGCGCAAGAAGTTCGCGGCCACTTGTCGCTGGGTCGATGTGGTGGCGGCCGGTAACGAGGTGCTCGCGGGGGTCGCCCGGCCGGCCGCGCGGGCGGTCGAGGTACTGCCGACCTCGATCGACGTCGCGGGCTATCGGCCGACCGTGGCCAAGCCCACGGATCCGCCCACCATCGCGTGGATCGGAAGCCCCGAGAATCTCGTGTACCTTGAAATGATTCGCCCGGCCTTGGCACGCCTGTCCGGGCGCCATCCGGCACTCAAGCTCCGGGTCATCTGCTCGGCGTTTCCCGACTGGCCCGAAGTCCAGATCGAGCGCATCGCGTGGAGCGAGGCCACGGAAGCCGACTCACTCGCAGCCGCTCACATCGGCATCATGCCGCTCACCGACGATGCCTGGACGCGCGGCAAGTGCGCATTCAAACTGCTGCAGTACATGGCCGCCTCGCTGCCGTGCGTCGCCTCGGCCGTAGGCGCCAACCGGGAGGCCGTCATCGACGGCTACAACGGCTATCACGCCGCCGCCCTCGAGGACTGGGAGCGCAATCTCGAGAAGCTCATCGTCTCGCCCGAGCTGCGCGCGCGCTTCGGCGCGAACGGCTACGAGCACGTGGTGCGGCGCTACGCGATGAGCGCTTATCGGAGGAGCTATCTCGCGCTCCTCGCCCGTCTCGCTGCCGCGTAAAACGCCTCGCGGCCGCATTAACCGTCTCGCTGCCGCGTAAGGTATGCTTCGTGCCATGCCTCAGGCGCATATCTATCAGATTCTCAACCACTACACTGCGCGGCAAGAACTCGATCCCGGCTTCGACGTCCTCGACAATTCGGCGAACGAGCGCGCCGATTGGTACGAGTACTGGCCGATCCGCAAATTCCTGCTGAGCGAGCCGCTCGATGAGGCCGCGTTCTACGGATTTCTTTCGCCGAAGTTCCGGCTCAAGACCAATCTGACCTCGACACGGGTGCGCGATTTCATCGCCAACGCGGATCCCGCGACCGACGTGTTCCTGTTTAGCCCGAGCATTCACAACAGCGCGTATTTTCTCAATGTGTTCGAGCACGGCGAGTCCGAGCATCCGGGATTGGCCAAGGTCGCTGCGCGCTTCTTCGAGCGCATCGATCCGTCCGTCCGAACGGCCGAGCTGGTGTCCGACTCGAGGAACACCGTGCATTCGAACTACTTCATCGCGAAGCCGCGTTTCTGGCGGGCATGGCTCGAGGTCAATGAGCGGATGTTCGCGATCGCCGAGACGCCGAACGATCCGCTCGGCGAGGCCCTTCGTACTCCCACGGCCTATCGGGGCCGTGCGCAGGTGCAGATGAAGATATTCATCATGGAACGCGTCGCCAGCTGGCTCCTCACGCGCGACTTGAGCTTCGTCGCGCAGGCGCGCGATCCGTTCGCGGCCCGGGCGCGCATCTATAAATTGCCGGTAGCCGTCGTTTGCGATGCGCTGAAGATCGCCTATGCGACACAGGGCCGGGGTCAATACCGCGACGTATTCTATTTGGTCCGCAACCTGCGCCGGCTCCTCAACTTTCAGGTGCGGGTCGGCGGGGCCTTGAGGCTTCCGCGCCTGCGGCCGTCGCTGCGCGCGCTCAAGTCCTATTGGCAGTCGGGCGTCGGCGGCAATGGCGTCCGCTAGCGCGAGCTCCGCGGAGTTCCGCAGCAACAGCAACGCCCGCGCCGAGCTCGGCGACGACCGCTTCGCGGCGCACTGTCAATTTCGGACCGAATGCGGCATCCTTTTGCCGGGTGCGGGACGTGGTCGAATCGTAATAAAGCTTCGATGAGGCGCGAATGAAGTGCGTGATACTCGCCGGCGGCAAAGGCACCCGCATCGCGGAAGAATCGAGCACCCGGCCGAAACCCATGCTGGAGATCGGCGGGCGTCCGATTCTTTGGCACATCATGAAGCTGTACGCCGCGTTCGGCGTGAAAGAGTTCGTCGTCTGCCTCGGCTACAAGGGCTACGTTGTCAAGGAGTATTTCGCCAACTACTTCTTGCACCAGGCGGACGTGACCTTCGATATGGGCGGCAACCGGGTCGAGTATCACGACTGCCGTAGCGAGCCCTGGAAGGTGACGCTGGTGGATACGGGCGACGAGACCATGACCGGTGGACGGCTCATGCAGGTCGCCAAGTATCTCGATGCGGGCGAGCCGTTCTGCATGACCTACGGCGACGGACTCGCAAACCTCGATATTGCCGCCGAGATCGCTTTTCACCGGGAGAGCGGCCTCAAGGCGACGGTGGCGTGCGTGCGTCCGCCGGCGCGCTTCGGGCGCGTGGTCGTCGAAGGCGCGCAAGCCAGATCTTTCGAGGAGAAGCCGCGGGCCGAGGGCGGCCTCATCAACGGCGGCTTCTTCGTGCTCGATCCGAGCGTGCTCGAGCTCATCGAGGGCACGCACACGGTGTGGGAGAAGGAGCCGATGGAGTATCTGGCGGCGAACCGCCAGCTCGGGGCCTGGGTGCATCGCGGTTTTTGGCAGCCCATGGACACTTTGCGCGACAAGCAAGACTTGAACGCGCTGTGGGACTCGGGCGCCGCGCCGTGGAAGCTTTGGCAGGGATAAGGGCGCGATGGCCGGTCTGGTGACGAATTGCCGGGCATGCGGCGGCCGGCTGGCCGTGACCATGGCCGATCTCGGGGTGCAGCCGCCATCGAACGCCTTTCTCGCATCGCTCGAGGGGGTGAACGAAGAGAAGCGCTACCCGCTGCGCGCCAAGGTGTGCGAGGCCTGCAAGCTGGTGCAAGTCGATTACGACGTCGCGCCGGAGGAGCTGTTCGGCGATTACGTGTACTTCTCGTCGTATTCGGAGGACTGGCTCGCGCACGCGAAGAGCTACTGTGAGATGGCGCGCCGGCGTTTCCATCTCGGACCGCACAGTCTCGTGGTCGAGCTCGCGAGCAACGACGGGTACCTGCTGCGGAATTTCGTCGACGCGGGGATCCCGGTGCTCGGTATCGATCCTTCCGATACCGTCGCGCGGGCGGCGGAGAGTATCGGCGTGCCGACCCTGGTCGAGTTCTTCGGCGAGTCGGTCGGCGCCCGGCTCGCCCGCGAGGGCCGGGGCGCCGATCTCATCGTCGCGAACAACGTGCTCGCGCACGTGCCGCGGCTCAACGATTTCGTCTCCGGAATAGCCCGGCTGTTGAAGCCCGGCGGCACCGCCACCATCGAGTTCCCCCATCTTTTGAAGCTGATCGAGCACGTCGAATTCGACACCATCTATCACGAGCACTATTCCTACATCTCGCTCTACGCCATCGAGCGGGTCTTCGCGCGGCACGCTCTGTCGATCTACGACGCCGAGGAGCTGCCGACACACGGCGGGTCGCTGCGCATCTTCGCCGCGGCTGCGGACCGCACGCCCGGGGAGAGCGCGGGGCTCGCCGCGCTCAAGACGCGGGAAGCCGCGGCGGGGCTTGCGGATCTTGCCACCTATACGGGTTTCGCCGAGCGTGTCGAGGCCTGCCGGCGCTCGCTCCTCGAGTTTCTCGCGCGCGCGAAGCGCGAATCGAAGACGGTCGCGGCGTACGGCGCTGCGGCCAAGGGCAATACGCTCCTCAATTTTTGCGGCGCGACACCCGCCGACATCGCCATGGTCGGGGACCGCAACCCGCACAAGCAGTCTAAGTTCCTGCCGGGGACGCATATTCCGGTGGTGTCGCCCGGGGAACTCATGCGGGCGCAGCCGGACTACGTGATGATCCTGCCGTGGAATTTGCAGGCCGAGATCCGGCGACAGCTCGAAGGCATCAAGGCCTGGGGCGGCCGCTTCGTCATCCCGGTCCCGGCGGCGGCGGTCGATCCGTGATCTTCACGCAGACCGAGCTTGCGGGTGCGTGCGGCAATCGTGCGCGTCCTACAAGCGCTGGAGCGGCGTGGCCTTGAGCGCCGAACGGCGCGCACTGGTGACCGGAGCGGGCGGGTTCATCGGGCGCGCGAGCATCGATCCGCTGCTCGCAGCCGGTTACGAGGTACATGCCGTGCTCTCGCCCGCCGGCGCGGCGGGCGATCTCGCGTCGGCGGACGGCCGCGGGCGGGTGCGGGTGCGCCGCGCCGACCTGCTCGATCTGACCGCGATCGATGCGCTGGTCGATGCGGTCCGGCCGAGCCACCTGCTGCATTTCGCCTGGATCGCGACTCCGGGCGTGTACTGGCAGAGCGCGGAGAATCACCGCTGGCTCGCCGCTTCGCAGACCCTGTTGCACTCGTTTCACGCGCGCGGCGGAGTTCGCGCCGTGATGGCGGGAAGCTGCGCGGAATACGATTGGTCGCGCGTCGGGGTCTGCGACGAGGCGACGAGTCCGCTCGTGCAGGGCGCCGCAGTCACCCCGTACGCGGCCTGCAAGATTGCGCTGCAGCGCTCGCTCGACGAGTTCGGCAGCGCGCACGGCTTGTCGACCGCGTGGGGGCGCATTTTCTTTCAGTACGGACCCGGCGAGCCGCGGCAGCGGCTGGTCGCCTCGGTGATCGTGGCGCTGCTTACCGGCCGCGAGGCGCTCTGCACCCACGGCCGGCAGATCCGCAGTTTCCTGCACGTCGCGGACTTAGGCGCCGCGTTCGCGGCGCTCTTGGACAGCGAAGTCATAGGCGCGGTCAACTTAGGCTCGGCCGAGCGAATCTCGATCGCGGAGTTGCTCGAGCAGCTCGCCCGCCAAATGGGGCGGCCGGACCTGCTCAAGCTTGGCGCGCGTGAGGCTCCGCCGGGGGAGCCGCCGTTGCTTTTGCCGGATACCGGCCGGCTGCGCGATGAGGTGGGCTTTCGGCCGAAGTGGGCGCTCGACGCGGGCCTCGCCGATACCGTGCGCTGGTGGCGCGATGCCCTGGCCGGAAACGCGTCGGCGCGCGGATCATGATCGCGGCGTCCGAGTGGCATCCGATCGCGGTGCATTTTCCGCTTGCGCTGGTGACGACCGGCGCGGCGGCGCTCGGCGCGGCCCGGCTCTGGGAGCGCCGCCGTGCGACCCTCGCGACGATCGGCACCTGGAACCTGTGCCTCGGCGCGTTCGGCGCGCTGGTTGCGCTCGCGACCGGCTTGGCGGCGCTAGCGAGTGTCGAGATCGGCGCGGCGGCGCGCGCGGCAGTGGGGTTGCACGTGAAGTGGGCGATCTTCACCACCGTGGGCGTGCTCCTTCTGGCGGTGTGGCGCACCGCCGGCGCCGCTCAGGATTCACGCCCCTCGCGCTGGTTCCTGGGTGTACTGTGGGCGCTGGTCGCGGCGTTGATCGTGACCGGGTATCGCGGCGGTCAGAACGTGTATCGGTACGGTGTCGGCGTGACCCGCGCGGCAGCCGCTGCCGGGCCCTCGAGTCAGGAGTAAGGCGCCATGAATGATATCTGCAACCCGGCTGAGCTCAAGCAGTTCGTGGACGAGGTCTGGGCTCGGTCCATCGTGCCGACTCTCTGCGAGTACGTGAGGATTCCGAACAAGTCGCCGCTGTTCGATCCGCAGTGGGAGAGGCATGGGCACATGGAACGCGCCGCCCTACTCCTGGCGGACTGGTGCCGCCGCCAGCCCATCGCGGGCATGACGGTGCAGATCGCGCGCCTCGAAGGCCGCACGCCGTTGATCTTCGTCGAGATCCCGGGAGGGCGGGAGACCGTGCTCCTCTACGGGCACCTCGACAAGCAGCCGGAGTTCACCGGATGGGAAGAGGGCTTAAGTCCCTGGGAGCCGGTGATTCGCGACGGCAAGCTCTACGGTCGGGGCGGCGCGGACGACGGCTACGCCGTGTTTTCCTCGCTGACGGCGATCGCCGCCCTCGAGGCGCAGAAGATTCCGCATGCACGCTGCGTGGTCTTGATCGAGGCCTGCGAGGAGAGCGGCAGCCAGGATCTTCCGGCGCACGTCGAGGCGCTGGCGGAGAGGATCGGCACGCCGAGCCTGGTGGTGTGCCTCGATGCCGAGGCGGGTGACTACGAGCGGCTGTGGCTCACCACCTCGCTACGCGGAAACATCGTCGGCACGCTGGATGTCGACGTGCTGACCGAGGGCGTGCACTCGGGCGCGGGCAGCGGCATTGCCGCCTCTTGTTTCGACGTCGTGCGGACGCTCCTCGCGCGGCTCTCCGACGAGAATACGGGCGAGATCAAGCTCGAGGAGCTCAAGGTCAAAACGCCCGAGGAGCGGCGGCGCCAGATCGCGGCGACCGCCAGGCTTCTCGGCGACTCGGTGGCGGCACGCATGCCGTTCGCCGTGGGCACGCAGCCGATCTCGCGCGACCCGGCGGTGCTGCTCGAGAACTCGACCTGGAAGCCGACGCTCACGGTGACCGGATTGGACGGCCTGCCGGCGGTGCGCGACGCCGGCAACGTGCTCGCGCCGCGGCTCAGCGTGAAGCTCTCGTTTCGCCTGCCGCCGACGGCGGACGCCGCCGCGGCGCAAGCTGCGATCCGCGGTGCGCTCGAGACCAATCCGCCTTACCGGGCACGCGTCGCCTTCACGCCGGGCTCGGCCAGCGTCGGCTGGAACGCGCCGCCGCTCGAGCCGTGGCTCGAGCGCGCCGTGCAAGAGGCCTCGCAACAGTGCTTCGGGCGCGAGAGCATGGCGATGGGCGTCGGTGGAACGATTCCGTTCATGGCCATGCTGGGGGAGCGGTTTCCGTCGACGCAGTTTCTGGTCACCGGCGTCCTCGGCCCGCATTCCAATGCGCACGGGCCGAACGAGTTCCTGCACATCGATTACGCCAAGCGGCTCACGGCCGCGGTGGCGCAGGTGATCGCGCGGCACGCCGCGCGGTAACAAAGGCGCCGTCATAAAAAGGGCCGCGCGACAAGAAGGCCGCGCGACAAAAAAGGCCGTGCGACAAAAAAGGGCCGTGCGACAAAAAAAGGCCGTGCGATTCCGAGGAACCGCACGGCCGGACTCCGAGCGAATGGTGCTTATTCGCTCGGCATCTCTCCCGTAAAGTATGCGATCACGTAGGCCTTCAACGTCCCGCCAGCCTGCGGGATGGCGTACACCTCGACCGGCGCACCGACCGCGAGGCCCGCCTTCAGGTCGGCGAGCCCGGTGCTCGAGGTGATATCGATGGGGCTCACGGTGACGATGCCGTTGGTGCGATCCACCTGGTACACCAGCGTCGCCGACCCCATGGTGGTGCTCACATCCACCGCGGCCGCGGCGGTTCCGCCGGCGACCGTCACCGAGAAGGCGTTATTCATGAGACCCGCGGCCACGGTCGCGAGCGGCAGCTTCGCGGGCGTAAGGACGCTCGCGTAGGCCGCCCATCCGTCAGCGTTGGCGGGATCGTTCCACGCCGCGTAGCTCACCCCGTACGAGGGCACCGAGCCCACCGTGCCGCCGAAGTCGACGCTGCCGTCGGTCGCCGAGATGAAGTCGCTCACCGCGTTGCTGCCGTCCGCGAGCAGGGTCGGATACGCGAAGTTCCACCACTTATAGCCGGTGATGGCGTTGCCGCTGTCGTCGGTGCCGTTCGCGGTTTCGCTCGAGATGTAATCGAGCGTGTGGACGTAGTCGTCGTTCATGTCGACGAAGTTCCGCGTATAGGTGAACCCGGCCATGTTGGGCGCCGAGATCGTGCCAGCGTACTCCGCAGTCTCGATGTCGATGCTCTGCGCGACGAGCGGTGTGGCGAGCGGATCGACGACGCTCGCGTGGACCTTGAAGCCGCGCACCAGATCCTTGCTCGACAGGAACGCAGGTCCCGTGCCGATGGGCTTCGAGTCGTCGGCGCCGTTTTGCGGATCGCGGAAGAAGAACTGCGTGTCGGCATTGACGGTCAACGGAATGCCGTGTCCGGATTCGTTCTCGATCCAAACGACGTCGGTGCTGTCGTTGACATGCAGCACGTGGCCTTCGGGGCTGACCCACACGTTGTTGAACTCGCTGCTCGCCCAGATGCGCACGGCGACCAGCGTGTCGTTCTCCTGATAGCGCGCGGCAATGCGCACGTACTTCCCGACCAACGACATCTCCGAGGAGAAGTTCTCGATGACCGTCTTGGTCTTCGCATCGAGGTCATAGAAGAGCGTGCCGTTCACCGCGTCGGCCGTGAACGTCAGCTGCGCGGTTCCCGCAATGGCCGTCTCCGGGTTGGTAGGCGGCTCGACCGGGAACTCCTTGGTGATGGTGATCGACGAGTTGTCCGAGGAGATGGACATCACGTCGCCGTAAGTATGACGCAGCACCAGGCGCGTGAGGTCGTGGCGGGGAATCCGGCGCACCGGGCCGTCGAAGTTGACCGCCCAGATCGTGGGACCGGCGCCATTGGGTACGTGCCCGATGAGGAACGCGGGATGCGCCAGATTGAACTCGAGATCGAGCGCATTGCTCTGGCTCGTGCTCACCACGAGTGGAGAGTCGAAGTTCACCGTCACCGGCACGGTCAGACTGGAGCCCGAGCCTTGGGTGTGCTGAACTTGAATCTGATTGCTCGGAATCGTGGTGCCGGCCGGCGCCGCGAAACCCGCTTCCGGATTCGACGCGGTGGTGAGCAGGATATCGCTCGGGTTGCCGCTCACGGTGAGCACGGCGCCCGTGTAGGTGCCGGCCGGGATCATGGCATTGCCGATGAGCTCATCGAGCTGATCAAGCATCACGAGATTGGTGAAGGGCGCCGGAGAGGTCGCCGTGTAGACCGTTACATTGCCGCCGCCGCCCTGCGGGATCAGCGCGATCGACAGGATTCTGACGCCGATGGTCGCCCAGTCTTCCGTGGACGCATCGCTCACCATCACGGCGAGGCTGGCATTGCGCGGGGTCTGCGTCGAGGTGGTGCTGGAGCTCGAGCTGCCGGTGGCTCCGGAGCCGCCGCCGCTGCACGCAGCGACGAGCATTGCGGCCACGGCGACCGGCAAGAGTCGCGATTGGTTGAACATAACTGAAAACCTCCCTGAGTTGACGATAATCTCAGGCGTCTGCACCTTGGCGCCTTCGAGTCATGCCAACGCTCGATCGATGAGCGCGTTGACAGATCGCCCGGCGGAAGCTCGGTGAAGGGCCGAGCGCTCCCGCGAACGGCCGTGTGCTCCCGCAAAAAAGCCGCGCGCTGTCTCTGAACGCAGACATATCCGGCATGCGCGGCAGCGCGCCGCGCATGATGTGTGCAGTATTCGAGGAGGAGTTAGCGCGCGCGGGCGCGAGCCGCGGAGTCGCAGTGAGCGATCCACGCGCGCCGGAATGCGCTCTCGATGTTCTTGGCGAAACGCGCGCCGTCCATGAGCGGCGAGCGCGCGATGCGCCCGCGCAGCGAACGGCGCAGCGTTTCGAGACGCGGCTGGTCGCGGCCCAGCGCCGCGGCGGCGGCGACGAAAGCGTCGTCCGATTCCGCCGCGAGATCGAGAAGATCAAGGGTGTGGAGCTGACTCAAGCCGGCGCGTCCGACCGAAGTCGCGCCCACCCGCGTAACGGTGGGCACGCCCATCCAAAGCGCATCCAAACTCGTCGTGTGTCCGTTGTACGGGAACGTGTCGAGTCCGAAGTCGATGTCGTGATAGGAGCGCAGATACTCGCCGCGAGGACGAAACCCGACGAAGCTCACGCGCTCGGCCGCGACGCCGTGCGCCGCGAGCCGTGCGAGCAGCCGCTGCCGGTGCCGTCCCGGCGGCGCCATGAGCTTGAGCCTCGCGTCGGGCAGGGCGCCCATGGCGCGCCCCCAGAGTCCCAAAGTGTGCTCGGTCAATTTGCACGGATTGTTCAAGCAGCCGAGCGTCAAGTAGCCGCGCTCGGCCGCGGGCAGCGCGTTCACGTCGGGCACATCCGTCAGCGGGTCGTAGCACCAGAATGAATCGGGGAGACGGATGGTCCGTTCGCTGTAGTGATTCTCATAGCCGGGCGGATCGAGGCGCGGATCGCTGAGGCGGTAATCCATCGCGCTGATGCCTGTGGTGCCGGGGTAGGCAAGCCATGCGATCTGGACTGGCGCGGGCTTGCGCGCGAAGACCAGCGGCCGGCCGTTGGCCATGTGCATGGTCAAATCGATCAGGACGTCAACGCGGTCGGCACGGATGAGATCGGCCAGCGCCGCGTCAGTCAGGGTGCGCACCTCGCGCCAAACATCGGCATAGCCGGCGATGCGGCGTGTGCAATCATCCGGACGCTCGACGCTGGAGTAGCAGATGATCTCAATGGCCGTGTGCTCGTGATGCGACAGCAATGGAATCGTAAACAGGCTCTGGCAATGGGTACGAAAATCCGGAGAGACATAACCGATGCGCAGACGCCGGGTCGGGGATCGGTCGATCGGTTCATGGCGAATCTCCGATTGAATCGGTACGGCATGGCGGGCGTACCAGCGCAAACACTCTTCCAGGATCGGCGGCGCTTCGACGGCCTGAAAAGTGAGGGCGTAGGCAAGGTTGCTGTGTGTCGCGGCATCGGTCGGATCGAGAGCCAGCGCCCGCCGAAAGCAATCGATCGCCTCATCAAGCTCGCCGCCGTCCTTGAGCACGTTTCCGAGATTGTTATAGAGCGCGGGATGGCGGGGATTGAGTTCCAGGCCGCGGCGGAGAATCGATTCGGCCTCCTCCATGCGTCCCAGGGTGCGCAACAAGCACGAAATGTTGCTCATGGCCACGACGAAATTCGGCCGCGCGCGGATGGCGGCCACGTAGGCTGCTTCGGCGAGCTTGAATTCGCCTAGTTCGCGGTGGACGTTGCCGAGATTGTTGAAGGCGTCGGCGTGATCCGGACAGAGTGCCGTGGCCTTGTGATATAGCTCGATCGCTTCAGGCAACTGCCCCATGCCGTGCAGCGAATTGCCGAGGTTATAGGCCACCGCGGGATTGCATTCGTCGCGCTGAAGGGCGTGGGTCAGAACGGTCACAGCAGTGGTGAAATTGCGTTGTTTGCACAGCGCCGCGCCGAGATTCACGGCGCAAAGCGTGGAATTCGGCTCCAGATCCAGGGCCTGGCGGAGCAACGCAACGGCTTCATCCATGCGCTC
>JBEKVP010000014.1:0-13945 GCA_049513935.1 Steroidobacteraceae bacterium | reverse complement strand
GCGCGCCCGTTTACGGCGAGCTCGCCTACGCCGAGCGAGGCCGCGGAGCGTACCTCAACGGCGCGGCGCTCTGCGTCAGCGAGGTATCCACGCTCGATGCGGCGGCACTTTCTTCCGGCAACCTCAGGTCTCTCGCCGCCGGCCCGCAGTGGATGCGATATGGACGGCTCGTGGCGGGAGTCAATCGCATTCGCGGGTACGGCGATTTCCTCCATTATCATCTGCTGGCGGCCGGCAAGATCGATGCGGTGATCGAGTCGGACGTGAACATCCTCGACATCGCCGCGAGCGCCGCCATCGTCACCGAGGCCGGAGGCCGCTTCACGGAACTCGACGGAGCACCGATCACGCTAGGATCGGGCTCGGTGCTCGCGACCAACGGCCGCTTGCACGGCCTCGTGCTCGAGGCGCTGGGAACGGCGCCCGGCGTCAATCGGCCTTGAGGGGCCAGCGTATCTCGAATGCGGTCGAAGGACCGACGACCACCTCGTCGAGATCGTCGGCCTGCACCCAGCGGTTGGCGGACAGCATGCGCCGCCCGGCCATCAGTTCTGCGGTCCGCTGCGGGTACAAGGGCAACTCCCGCGGATCGCCGTAGCCATCGGGGTATCTCGGCGCGTCGGTGATTGGATCGTATTTGTCCGTGGCGCCGAGGGTGTGCAGCAACTCGTGCGCGATCACGATATCGTTCGCGCCGTTCATCTCGGACGCCGCGAACGCGTAGACCACGCCGATGAGCCCCTTGGTCAGACCCAGGGAATGCGGCACGTTGGGGGTGAGCTTCGGATCGTGGAACAACACGAACATGCGGATGTCCTCGGGTTCGCGCACGTGGCCGCTCATGCGCCAGGCCCAGAACCTGAGCTCGAGGCTCCAGAGCATGGTCCGGAGCACACCGGCCTCGGGCGGGCGCTGCGGCGGGCGCTCGGTCAATTCGCTGCGCAGCCGCGTTTTGATCGGGTCGTCGATCGCGACGCCGTAGCGGTGCGCCTCGCGCGCGAAGAACCGGTCGATCGGCCGGAAGCGCTCCGCATCGAGCGCCGAGAGGTAGGCGCGCGTGACCGGGCTGTCATCGGCCGCGATCGGATACACGGCGACGTAGAGCGGCACGCGCCAGCGAGTGCTTCGAAGCCGGTCCTGGCACGTCGTCACGCTGACCACGAGCAATAGCCCGAGCAGCAGAAAAATGCGCACCTGCTTGAAGGTGATGAGGCGCGGCGGGTTGCGGACGGGTCTTGTCAATCGGCGGCTTCGACCCGAGGCTCGGCGATGAGGCTCATGCCGCCGCCGTCAAGGCTGCAAGCGCGTTGCCGTCCAGGCGGCCGGTGCGCCTCCGCTCGCCGGGCCCGCAGCACGGGTCCAGCGCGCGCGGTCATGGATCCGGAACTCGCCCTCGACCCAGAGCTCGAGGGCATCCACGATGAGACGGTAGCCGCCCCAGAAGTCCGGACGTGGGACCTCCACCGCAACGCTCGCGGGCTCAAGGGCGCCGGGTCCGTCGTAGTCGATCCCGAAGCGGTGCGCCGCCGCCGCCACGCTCTCACCCAACGCGGCCCTCGACCCGACCGGCTCGCTCTGCCGGCTCGCCCACGCGCCGATCCGGCTCTGCCACGGGCGGGTGCGAAAATAGGCGTCGTTCTCGGCGTCCGCCAAAGGCTCGACGCGGCCCTCGGCCCGCACTTGCCGGTGCCGGTGATCCCAGTGGAAAACCACCGCGGCGCGCGGATTCGCCTCGAGGTCGCGGCCCTTGCGCGATCGATAATTGGTGTAGAACACGATGTGACCGAGCTTAGGATCGATGGTCTTGCACAGCACGACGCGGGCGGACGGTTGACCGCTGGCGTCCACCGTGGCGAGCACCATGGCGTTCGGATTCGGTTGTGCGGCATCGACCCCCGCTTGCGCCAGCCAATCCGCCGCGAGTTCGAGCGGATTGGCGGGCAGCGGATCGGGCAGCGTCTCCGTCCACAAAGGCTTAAGCTTTTCGCCCATGCGGGCATGGTAACCGCCGTGCCGTACTTGCGGTAGCGGCGCTCGACCCGCGGACTTGCGGCGGCAGTGCCCGGTCAGTAAAAGGAATCTCGATGTCCGGAACGGAGTGGATCCTTCGGTGAACTTGGATGAATTGCGCTCGGCACTCACCGAGCTCGACGGGGAGCTGTTGGCGCTGGTCGCCAAACGGCAAGCGCTCAGCGAACAAGTTGCCGCCGTGAAGCGGGCGACGGGCCGCGCGACGCGCGACTTCGCGCGCGAACGCGAGGTCATCCTGCGCGGCCGGATCACGGCCGAGCGTCTCGGTCTGAAGCCCGCGCTGGCCGAGACGCTGCTCCGGCAACTCATCCAATCGTCCTTGGCCACGCAGGAGCAAGCGCGTGTTGCGGCGCAGGGCCAAGGAACGGGCAAGCGGGCGCTGGTGATCGGCGGGCGCGGAAAGATGGGCGGCTGGTTCTCGGACTTTCTCGCCTCCCAGGGATTTCAAGTTACCATCGCCGACCCCAGGGGCGGCGTGGCCGGCTTCGACCAGCTGGCCGACTGGGAGGATCATGCGCTCGATTGCGAGCTCATCGTGCTGGCGACGCCGCTGCGCGCCACGTCGGAGATCCTGAAGAGACTGGCGCAGCGCGCGCCGCGCGGCTTGATCTTCGACTTAGGCTCGCTGAAGACGCCGCTGCGCGCAGGCCTCGACGCGCTGGTGAAAGCCGGCTGCCGCGTGACCTCGCTCCACCCCATGTTCGGCCCGGATACGGAGCTGCTCTCCGGCCGGCACGTGATCTTCATCGATTTGGGCGATAAGGCCGCACTCAAGGAGGCGCAGGAGCTGTTCGCGCCCACCATGGCCGAGCGGGTGGTCATGGGCCTGGACGAGCACGATCGGCTGATCGCCTACGTGCTGGGATTATCGCATGCGCTGAACATCGCCTTTTTCACCGCGCTGGCCGAGAGCGGCGAGGCTGCGCCGCGCCTGGCGAAGCTCTCGAGCACGACGTTCGATTCTCAGATGGATGTGGCCAGCCGAGTGGCGCACGAAAGCCCCGACCTGTACTTTGAGATCCAGAGCTTGAACGACTACGGCGAGGAGTCGCTCAAGGCCCTGCAGCAGGCGGTGACGCGGCTCATTGCGACCGTACAGGAGCGCGATGCCGGCGCATTCACCACCCTGATGGATCGGGGCAAGGAGTATTTTGACGTGCGGGCTCAAGCGCGTACCGACTGACCAAGGAATTCAGGCTCCTTCGGGTACACCCAAATGGATGAGGCGAATCAGGAAATCGAGACGCTGAAGCGACGACTCGCGGAGTTGACCGCGGAGGCGGCCAACAACGAGAGCATCCTCAAGCGCACCCAGGCGCGCGAGCTCACCCTGCTGCGCGCCGACAGCCTGGCGCAGTTGCTGCACGCCATGGTCGACGGACTGCGCGAGTCTTATTCGCTCGATGCCGTCAGCGTGGTGCTCTTGGATCCCCAGCACGAGATCCGTCATTTGCTCGTGGCCGGCGGCGATCGGCCGGAGGAATTCAAGCAGATATTCTTCGTCGATTCGCTGATCAGCCTGGCACCGCAGCTCGCCGCATTGCATAAGCCGTGGCTCGGTCCGTTCGTCGGCGCGGATCATCACCTGCTGTTTCCGGGCGTCCAGCATCTCAGGAGCGCGGCGCTCGTGGCGCTGCCGCGCAAGGATCTCGCCACGGGCGCGCTGTGCTTCGGGAGCCGCGATCCGGTCCGATTCACGCGCCACCACGGCACCGATTTCCTCGCGCACTTAGGTGCGGTCGCGGCTGTGTGCATCGAGAACGCGGTGAATCGCGCGAGACTCCTGCGCGCCGGGATCACGGATTTCCTCACCGGCTGGCACAACCGCCGCTACCTGCAGCAGCGCTTGAAAGAAGAGCTTGCGCGCGCTCAGCGGCGCGCGGGCACCATCTCTTGCCTGATGATCGATATCGATAAGTTCAAAGGCATCAACGACGGCTATGGACACCTCGCCGGCGACGTCGCGCTCAAGGAGATCGCCCAGCGGGTCGAGTCGCAGATCCGCACCATGGATACCGCGGCCCGCTTCGGCGGCGACGAGCTTGCGATCCTGCTGCCCGACTCGAGCGCCGCGGAAGCGGCGAAGCTCGCCGAGCGAATCCGCGAGTCCATCGCCGCGGTACCGTTCGCGCTCACGGCGCAGGTCGAGCGCACGTTGACGGTTTCGGTGGGGGTTGCCGCGGTGTCGCCGGGCCGGCACGAGGGGGATTTGAAGGCGGTTGCGGATCGGCTGCTGGCCGATGCCGATGCGGCCCTTTACCGGGCCAAGGCGCTCGGCCGCAACCGCGTCCAGGTGGGCGCGGGCTGACCGTCGCGGCACCGCTTGCGCCAAGGGCGGAACTCGCACGGTGTGAGCAATCCCCGTGAGCCGCGCCTTCCGATGTGGAACAATTGGAGTCATGTCTGATCAGCACGGCACCGACTACATCGACCGGCATGGCTTCAGGGCGAACGTCGGCATCGTATTGATGCGCGACGGCGGGGAACTCTTTCTCGGCGGCCGGGTCGGCGGGCGCGGATGGCAATTTCCGCAAGGGGGCGTCAACCGGGGCGAGCGGGTCGAGGAAGCGCTGTTTCGCGAGCTCACCGAGGAGATCGGCCTCAAGAACGAGGACGTCGAGGTCCTGGGGTCGACCCGCGGCTGGCTGCGCTACCGCTTGCCGCGCCAATACGTGCGCGACCGCTGCATCGGCCAGAAGCAGCGCTGGTTTCTATTGAGGCTCATCAGCGACGAAGCCAAGTTCCGTTTCGATAGCACCGATCAGCCGGAGTTCGATCGCTGGCGATGGGTCGATTACTGGACGCCGGTCCGCGAGGTCGTGTATTTCAAGCGCCGCGTATATGCCCGGGCGCTGCACGAGCTCGGCAAGCTGATTTTCCCGAACGGCCTGCCGCCCTATCCGGACTGGTGGCCGGAGTTCGATAAGCCCTCGAAAAAAGCGGCGGCGCGCCAGGAGCCCGTCTGAGTAATCCGCGTGAGCCGCGAATACGGAGACAGGCTCTAAAGCCGCCGTCAGGGCTTCACCACCGCGAGTATGACGATGCCTATCAGCAGCAACGAGGGGAGCTCATTGAACACGCGATACCACTTCGGCGTATGAACGTTGCGCCCTGCAGCGAACGCGCGATTGAGCTTGTAGCAGTACAGGTGGTAGCCGATCAGCAACGCGACCAGCGCGAGCTTCGCGTGCAGCCAGGACATGGACAGATAAGCGGGCGCTGCCGCGAGCATGGCGATGCCGAAAGCGACGGTCGCAACGGCGCCGATCGTCATGATCGCGAACAGGCGGCGCTCCATGATGCAGAATCTTGCGGCGCTGACCGTATCGCGGACGTCCGCGTGGTACACGAACAGGCGCGGCAGATAGAACAATCCGGCGAACCAGGTGACCATCGCGATGACGTGAAAGGCCTTGAGCCAGAGCAAGCGTCGTTCCTTACGCGCAAAGGCGGATCATAGCGTGGCGGACTTTCGCGGCAAAATGGAGGTCCGATCCGCCAGCCCCAAGCGGCGCGCCTGGTTTCTGGCGGCCATGGGCTGCGCGGTGGCGCTGATCTTGTACGCGGTGTTCGAGTTCGGCCGATACGAGGCAGGATTCAGGGTCATCGACTCGGTGCGCGGCGCGCTGGCGGCGAGCACGCGCATCCGCGGGCTCGAGGCCGAGAATTCCCGTCTGCGCACCGAGCTTGCGGCCGCGGATGTGGCCCGCCGCGTCGACCGGGAAGGCTACAAGCAGGTCGAGCGGAGCCTGGGCGACATGCAAAGCCAGATCGCCCGTCTGAATCAGGATCTGTCCTTTTACCGCGGTCTGGTCCAGCCGGACCCGTCGGTGCACGTCAAGGTTCAGCAAATGCAGATCGTGCCCGAGTCCCCGGGCACTTATCGCTTGAAGTTCGTGCTGATGCAGACCGGCAAACCCGATAAAGAGGTGACCGGCAGCGCCTCGCTGGTCTTCGACGGCCTGCTCGACGGCAAGCCGGTGACCCTGACGTATGCCGAGCTGTCGCCCAACCACCACCTGAGCCTGGCATACTCGTTCAAATACTTTCAAGACTACGACGAGATCGTGCAAATGCCCGCGCACTTCGAGCCGACGCGGGTCGGAGTCGAGATCCACGCAGGCAGGGACACCGCCCACAGCTTCCGGCAGGCGTTCGTCTGGAAGGCGCAGGGCATGTCGGTGGAAACGGAGGCGGCCGGCAACAGCCCCAAGGACTCAGATGTTCAAACGGAAACAGAAGAATAAGCCCGTCAAGATCGATAATTTGATCGGCCCCGGGACGCGTATCAACGGCGACGTCGAATTTGCCGGCGGCTTTCATCTCGACGGCTACATCAACGGCAACGTCGTCTGCGGGACGGGGAGCGATGCGATCTTGTCGGTGAGCGAAGAAGGCTGCATCGAGGGCTCGGTGATCGCCCCCAACGTGCTCTTGAACGGGATCGTGAAAGGCAACATTGACGCCAGCGACCGGGTCGAGCTCGGCGCCAAGGCGCGGGTCCTGGGCAACGTGCATTACGCGATCATTGAAACGGCCGTCGGCGCCCAAATAAACGGGAAATTGATCCACCGGGCCCCCGCAGCGGCCGGCGCGGCCGATGCCGGAACTCGCGAGGGCGAATCCGAGTCTCAAGTCTGACGGCCGCGCTTTGATTGCCAGGAGGCGCCGAGTACACTATGAGCATGAATGCTATACCCGAAGCCGCAGGCGATCCTGCCCCGCCGCCCGATGTGCTGGTTTTCACGGACGCGGCCGCCGGCAAGGTGGGCGAGCTGATCCGCGAGGAAGCCAATCCGAATCTCAAGCTTCGGGTATTCGTCTCGGGCGGGGGTTGCTCGGGCTTTCAGTACGGCTTCACCTTCGATGAGAACGTCGAGGAAGGCGACTTCTGCGTGGAAAACAGCGGTGTTCAGCTGCTGGTCGACCCGATGAGCGCGCAATATCTCATGGGTGCGGAAATCGACTACAAGGAAGATCTCCAGGGCGCTCAGTTCGTCATTCGCAACCCGAACGCCAAGACAACCTGCGGTTGCGGGTCTTCATTCTCGGCATAAGCTGCTGCTTCCCTAGATGACCGGCGGTCGTGTCGTTCCCGACGTTCTGGCCGCGGTCGATCTAGGCTCCAATAGTTTTCACATGGTCGTCGCGCGCTACTCGCACGGCCAGCTGGTCATTTTGGACCGGCTGCGCGAGATGGTGCGGCTGGCCGCGGGCTTGGGCGACAGCGGGCGACTCGACGATGCCGCGGCGGATCGCGCGTTGCGCTGCTTGGAGCGCTTCGGTCAAAGGCTGCGCGCGATGCGTGCCGACAGCGTGCGCGTCGTCGGCACGAATGCGCTGCGGCGCGCGAAGCGCAAGCGCTGGTTCCTCGAGCGCGCACGTGCCGCCCTGGGGCATCCCATCGAGATCATTTCCGGCCTCGAGGAGGCGCGCCTCATTTATTCGGGCGTCGCGCACACGAGTCCCATGAGTCCCGACAAGCGCCTGATCATCGACATCGGCGGCGGCTCGACCGAGGTGGTCATCGGCGAAGGCTTCAATCCGCTGCTGCTCGAGAGCTTGTCGGTCGGTTGCGTCGGCCTCTCCAGCAGCTATTTCGACGACGGCAGGATATCGGAGAAGCGCTTCGAGCGGGCGCGGACCGCGGTGCGGCTCGAGCTCGAGCCGATTCAAGAGGCCTACCGCAAGCTCGGTTGGCTGCAGGCGTTCGGCAGCTCCGGCACCGTGCGCGTCATCGGCGATGTGATTCGCCGGCTGAGCCCCGACTCTCCGCGCATCACCATCGACAATCTGCGCAGCCTCGCCGATCGCGTCATCGCGGCGGGCCATGTGGACGATCTCGATCTCGAGGACGTCGACGCCGAGCGCGCCCCGGTATTTCCCGCCGGGCTCGCGATCCTGCTGGAGATCGTGGAGAACTTCGGCGTGGACCGCATTCGGGTCGCCGAGGGCGCGATGCGCGAGGGGCTCCTGTACGACCTCATGGGCCGCTTCACCGACGAGGATGCGCGCGTGCGCAGCGTGCGTGCGATGGAGCAGCGCTACCACGTCGATGCCCTGCAGGCGGACCGTGTCGAGGCCACCGCGACGGCTTTGCTGGAGCAGGTCGAATCCGAATGGGGTCTCGAGGATCCTCTGGCCGAGCTGATGCTGCGCTGGGCAGCGCGGCTGCACGAGACCGGGCTCGACATCGCACACTCCAAGTATCATCGCCACAGTGCTTATCTCCTGCAGCATGCGGACATGCCCGGGTTCCCGCGCGAGGAGCAGCTACTGCTCGCCGGGCTGGTCGGCGGACATCGGCGGCAGTTGTCGTTCGAAGCGCTCGAGGATCTCGTCCCGCCCTGGGACCGGCTCGCCGAATTTCTGATCGTGCTGCTGCGAGTGGCGGTGCTGTTGAACCGCGGCCGCAGCCCGCAAGCGCTCCCGGAAGTGCGGTTGCACGTCAAAGGGCGCAACGTGACCTTGGATCTGCCCGAGAGATGGATGAAGGAGCATCCGCTCACCTTCGAGGACCTGGAGCAGGAGCGTGTATACCTCAAGGATGCGGGCTTTCGCCTGAACCTCAACCGCACACCGCCGGAAACCGCGCTCAAGACTCCATGAGCGCGACACGCTCGTCGTACAGGCTGAGGAGACGGGCCTGCGCCGATACGTTGCCCGTGCCCTCGGCCCTCGAGTACTCGCCGCTGGAAGCGAGCTCCCATGCCTGGGAGTCATCCGCGAGATACAGGTTCAAATCCTCGATCACGCGCGCTTGAAATTCCGGGGATTCCACCGGAAAGGCGACTTCGATTCGACGGTAGAGATTGCGGTCCATCCAGTCCGCGCTCGCGCAATACACCTCGCGCGCGCCCGCATTCTCGAAGTGATAGACGCGCGAATGCTCGAGAAAGCGGCCGATGATGGAGCGCACGCGGATCCGTTCCGAGACTCCCGGAACGCCGGGCCGCAGGCAGCATAGCCCGCGCACGATGAGATCGATGCGTACGCCGGCGCGCGAGGCGCGGTACAGGGCCTGGATGATGGTCGGCTCGGAGAGCGCGTTGAGCTTGGCGATGATGCGCGCCGGCTTGCCGGCGCGCGCGTGATCGGCCTCGCGGTCGATCTTCGACAAAAGCGCCTGATGCAGGCTGAACGGCGCGTGCAGGAGCTTGCGCAAGCGCGGCACGCGCGTGAGTCCGGTGAGCTGCAGGAACATCTCGTGGATGTCCTCGCCGATGGCTTCGTCGGAAGTCATCAGACCGTAGTCGGTGTACAGCCGTGCCGTCTTGGCGTGGTAATTGCCGGTGCCCAAGTGGCAGTAGCGACGCAGGCCTCTTTCCTCGCGCCGCACGACCATCACCAGCTTCGCATGCGTCTTGAAGCCGAATACCCCGTACATGACATGGGCGCCGGCCTCCTGCAGCTTGTTCGCCAGCTCGATGTTCGCCTCCTCGTCGAAGCGCGCGCGAAGCTCGATGATGACGGTCACGTCCTTGCCGGCCTGCGCGGCTTCGACCAAGGCGCCGACGATCGCCGAGTCGCTCCCGGCGCGATACAGGGTCTGCTTGATGGCGAGCACCTGCGGATCGCTCGCGGCCTGCTTGATGAAGTCCGTAACCGGGGTGAAGCTCTGGAACGGATGGTGCAATAGCACGTCCCCGTTACGAAGCGCCGCGAACAAGTCGCTGCCCACGCGCAGCCGCTCGGGGGTGCTCGGGGTGAACGCGGCGTATTTGAGCTCGGCGCGATCGACGAGATCGTAGACGGCCATGAGGCGATTGAGGTTCACGGGCCCCGAAACCTTGTAGACGTCGTCCGGGGTGAGCGCGAACTGCTCCAGCAAGTAGCTCAAAATCTCGTCCGGGCAGTCGCGCGCCGTTTCCAGGCGGACCGTGTCCCCGTAGCGTCGCGAGGCGAGTTCGCCCTCGACGGCGCGCAGCAAGTCGTCGACTTCCTCCTGCTCGACGAACAGATCGCTGTTGCGAGTGACCCGGAACTGATAACACCCGCGTACGCGCATGCCCGCGAAGAGCTTGGGCACGAAGGCCTCGACGATCGTGCCGAGGAACACGAAATGGCGGCTGCCGAGCTCGTCGGGCAGCCGGATCACCCGCGGCAAAGAGCGCGGCGCCTGCACGACGGCGAGGCCGCTGTTGCGCCCGAACCCATCCTCGCCCTCGACCACGATGGCGAAATTCAAGCTCTTGTTGAGCACTTTCGGGAACGGCCGCGCGGGATCGAGCGCGAGCGGGGAGAGCACGGGCTCGACCTCGCGCGTGAAATAACTCGCAAGCCACGCGGCCTGGGCTTCGGTCCAGCTCTCCGGCGACACGAACACGACGCCGTTTTTCGCGAGCGCCGGCATGAGGACGTCGTTCAGCACCTGGTATTGCTCGTCGACCAGGCGTACCGCGCGGGTGCGGATGGCCTTGAGCTGCTCGGAGACCGACAGTCCGTCCGGGCCGCCCTGGAGCGCCCCGGCTTCCTGCAGCTCTTTGAGACTCGCCACGCGGATCTCGAAGAACTCGTCGAGGTTCGCGCATGAGATGCACAGGAACTTGACGCGCTCCAGCAGCGGAATGCGCCCGTCTTTCGCCTGCTCCAATACGCGCTGGTTGAATTCGAGGAACGACAACTCGCGGTTGATGAAGAGTTGCGGTGTCTGCAAGTCGGTGTCGTTCATACGACGAGGCCGTTAGAGGTCATTTAAGAGCAGTTTGCCGTGTGCACGATGATAGTTCCATGAACCGAGAGCCCCGCTCGCGGCGCTACGCACATTGATAGATGCCGCCCAGCACCCGCGCGCCCTGCGCGCCGGTTACGCTGCCCGCGCTCGATGGCTGGCGAGTCAAGGTGCGGCGCGCAAACCACGCGAAGGCGATGGCTTCAACATAGTCCGGATCCAGTCCGAGCGTCTCGGTGGTGGCGACGCGGTTGGGCGCCAGCCGCCGGGTCAGGGCGGCGAGCAGCGTCGCGTTGTGCGCGCCGCCGCCGCAAGCATACACGCTTGCGGCCGGTGCGTATCGGCGCACAGCGGCGGCAACCGTGGCAGCGGTGTATTCGAGGAGGGTCGCCTGCACGTCCTCGGGCCTCAAGAGCCGGGACTCGAGCCGCTTCTCGAGCCAGGGCAGGTTGAACAGCTCCCGTCCGGTGCTCTTCGGCGGCGGGAGAGCGAGGTAAGGCTCCTTCAAGAGCTCATCGAGCAGCCCGGCATCGCAGCGGCCGCTCCCGGCCCAGGCGCCGCCCTCGTCGTAGGCGGCGTTTCGATGCCTGGCGATCCACGCATCGAGGAGCCGGTTCGCCGGTCCGGTGTCGAAACCCGACACCACGGCACCCCGCACGAGGATCGTGACATTGGCGATACCGCCCAGATTGAGGATCACGCGATCTTCCTCGTCGCTGCGAAACACCTGGTCGTGGAACACGGGGAGGAGCGGCGCCCCCTGTCCGCCGGCCGCCACGTCGCGGCGGCGAAAGTCGCCGACCACGGTGACACCGGTCATCTCTGTCAGCGTGTTGGGATCGCCGATCTGCCAAGTGAAGGGGATCGCAAGATCCGGCCGGTGCCGCAGCGTTTGCCCGTGGCTTCCGATGGCGGTCACCGCCGAAGGGCTCACCCCGGCGGCGCGCAGCAGCGCGAGCGCGCAACGTGCGAAGGCTTGGGCCACGGACACATCGATCTGGCCGATCTCGTCGAGCGCGACGCGGTCCTCGGCTTCGATGACGGCGGCCACCCGCTGCTTGAGGAGCGGCTCGAATGCGGTAGCGCTCGCTGCGACGAGCGTGAGCGGCGCCGCGTCGAAATCGACGAGCGCGGCGTCGATCGCATCCATGCTGGTTCCCGAGATCAGGCCGAGATAGAGACCCATGCTTGGCGGTCCCGTGGGCTAGTCGACCGAAGCGCGCGGCTCGCCGAGGTATTGCGAGACCCCCGCCGCCGCCAGGCCGGACGGCAGGGTGCTAAAGGTCGCGGCGGCCGCCGCCGCGGCCGGGTGCGGCGAGGCCAGCTCCGAAAGCCAGCCCGATGTGTCGGCGCGGAATTTCGCCATCGCATCGGCCTGCAAAGGCTCGGCGCCCGGCAACTTCACCGTCTGCGGATCCATGTGCACGCCGTTCCTCAGATACTCGTAGTGCAAATGCGGCCCCGTCGCGAGTCCAGTCATACCCACATAACCGATGAGGTCCCCTTGCTGAACGTGCGAGCCTATGTGGATATTGCGCGCGAACCGCGACATATGGCCGTAAAGGGTCGAGATATTGTTCGTGTGGGAGAGAACCACCGCGTTGCCGTAGCCGCCGCGCACGCCCGCGAAGCTCACGCGTCCCTCGCCCGCGGCGTGCACCGGCGTTCCGACCGGTGCCGCATAATCGGTACCCATGTGTCCGCGGATCAGGTTCAAGATCGGATGCAGCCGGTGCGGATTGAAGACGGAACTCACCCGCGTGAACTCGACCGGCGCACGCAAGAAGGCCTTGCGCATCGGTTTGCCGTCCGCCGCGTAATACTCGGCGACGCCGGCACCGTTCACGAAGCGCACGGCCCGGTACACCTTGCCGTCGTTGACGAACTCGGCCGCGAGCAGCTCGCCGTCGCGTAGATATTTGCCGTCTTGATAGATCTGCTCGTATATCGCGGTGAAGCGGTCGCCTTCGCGGATGTCGAGCACGAAGTCGATGTCCCAGGCGAACACATTGGCGAGCTTGAGCGCAACGCCGTCGGAGATTCGCGCCGACTCCGCCGCCTGAAACAGCGATGAGTCGATCGTGGCGGCGGCGGTCCGAATCTTGGTCTGCACCGGGTTATCGACGAACCGGGCCGCGAAGCCCGCCTTGTCCCGCACCACCAGCAGCGTTTGGGTCTCGCTCACCTTGCGCGACAGCTCTTGGACCGCGCTGCCGCTGTGCGTCAGCTTGATCACCTCGCCCGGCTTCAGGAAATCCACGCTCGAACGGATTCCGGGCAATTGACGGATTGCGGCGAGGTCGGCCGGATCCAAGGCGATGCGCCGAAAGATGGAATCGAGGGTATCGTTTCGACCGACCACCACTTCGGTGGTCGCCGCGGCGCTTGGCCGTTGCGCCGGGGCAGGCGGGCTCTCTGGCGCTGGGTTCGTCGCAGCATGCGGCGCGGCGGGCGTGGGGGATGCCTGGGAGTCGCGCGCCCCATGCCAGAAAACGAGTCCCGCGATCGCTGCGGCTGCGGCGAGAGCGGAGTATGCGAGGTTGGGGCGGCGCACAGCGTTCCTCTAGGGATTAAGGGAGACAGGCTAGCGGTCGCCGCGGGGGTCGGTCAATCCGAAAACCGCCCGTTTGTGATCTCGGGCATAAATCCTACAAGGCGGCGAGATCTCCCGGCAGCGGGTGCGCGCGCCGCAGGAGCTTCGCGATCTCGGCCGCGGGCATCGGGCGACTGAAGAGATAGCCCTGCGCCTCGTTGCAGCCGAGCGTCTGGAGACGGAAGGCTTGCTCCTCGGTCTCGACCCCTTCGGCGACGACAAATATATTCAAGGCCTTCGCGAGATTGACGATCGTCGAGACGATGGCCAGATGCTCGGCGCTCTGCGCCATTCCGGCGACGAAGGCACGGTCGATCTTGAGCGCGTCCAGCGGCAGCTGGGCGATCTGACTCAAGCCCGAGTAGCCCGTGCCGAAATCATCCATGAAGACCTGCGCGCCGGTTTCGCGCAGCTGCAGCAGCTTCTCCACGTTGCTCGAGGTGTTTTGCGCGAGCATGGTCTCGGTGATCTCGAGGTCGATCGCCGAAGTCTTGCCGCGTTCGAAACCGATCGCTTCGAGCACCGTCGCGACGAAATTCGGCTGACGCAGCTGCACTTCGGAGACGTTGACGGCGACCCGCGGCACATCGAGACCGAGCGAGCGCCACAACTCCATGTCGGCGACCGTCTGATTGAGCTCGACGGCCAAC
>JBEKVP010000013.1:0-14228 GCA_049513935.1 Steroidobacteraceae bacterium | reverse complement strand
GGCCCGGCAATGCGATGGCCGTTGATCTCGACTGCCGAATCTTCGAGCCCGGGGAATAGGCGCAATCCGCGGGCGCCCTCATGCGTAAAGGCATCCCAGACGAGATGGGTGATCGCACCGCCGAGCACGGCGCAGGTAACCAGGATCCACTGCTTGAGGCTCCTGTAGTCCGCGGGCGCCGAAGAGCCGCGCCAGCGCACGTAGGCGCCGGCCGGCAGCAGCTCGATCAGCGGACCCCGGATGACGAGCTGAAACAGCCAGTAGGCGGCGAGGCCCACCGGGAGGCAGAACGTCAGGAGCGCATCCGCGCTATGGGTCTCGAAGCGCGCCGGACGCCAAGGCATGAACCAACCAAAGTCGGGCACCATGCTCCCGATCACGGCGGCGGATAGCAGCCGCCACCGAGCGAGCGGGCGGCCAAAGGGCAAAACGGCGGCGGCATGTGAAATCGTAAAGGGCATAGATCGGCGGGCTGTCATCGAACTGTCACATGACGCAACTATAAGTCCCTGACTCGCTCACCCCCTCACAGAGACATTAAATGTCCACTCATGCTGACGTCATAAATCCTCGGCCGGCACCGTCGCTGGTGGCCGGGCACAAGCCGAGTCCTTGGTTCAACGTTCTTGCGGGCGTAATCGTCGTCGGCGGCATCATATACGCTGGGTTCCATCTCGCGAACGACTTATCGGTGGTGCGCGACACCCGGGCGTATCCCTTTGTATTGCTCGGCATCGCGCTGTTCATCGCGCTGGGTTTCGAGTTTGTCAACGGCTTTCACGACACGGCGAATGCGGTCGCGACCGTCATTTATACGCACTCCCTGCCGCCGAACTTCGCCGTCGTCTGGTCCGGCGCGTTCAACTTCCTGGGCGTGCTGATCTCCAGCGGCGCGGTCGCCTTCGGCATCGTTTCGCTCCTTCCGGTCGAGCTGATCCTCCAGGTCGGGAGCGGCGCGGGCTTCGCCATGGTGTTTGCCTTGTTGATCGCGGCGATCCTATGGAATCTCGGCACCTGGTATTTCGGACTGCCCTCCTCCAGCTCCCACACCCTCATCGGCTCGATCATGGGTGTCGGCCTCATGAACCAGCTCATGGCCGCGAGCGGCAGCGGCACGAGCGGCGTCGACTGGGGCCAGGCGGCGAAAATCGGCGAATCGCTGTTGTTCTCGCCGTTGATCGGCTTCAGCGTGGCCGCGCTGCTGCTCTTGATCGCCAAAGCACTCATCCCCGTCCCGGCGCTCTATCAGGAGCCCAAGGGCAATCAGCCGCCGCCGCTCGCGATCCGGGCGTTGCTGGTGCTCACTTGCACCGGCGTGAGCTTCGCCCACGGCTCGAACGACGGCCAGAAGGGCATGGGGCTCATCATGCTGATCCTCATCGGCACGGTGCCGACCGCGTATGCGCTAAACCGCACCATGCACGAGACCGAGGTCAATAAATTCGTCGTGGTCTCCACGCAAGCTCAAGCCGCGCTTGGCCACTATGCCGTGGGTGCGGCGCCCGCCGATCCGCATGCGGGGGCGGTCGAGATCGTGCGCTCGAGATCGATCACGCGGGAGAGCATGCCCGCGCTGGTCGCGCTCGCCCGCACGATCCAGGGGCAAGTGAGCGAGTTCCACTCGCTCGACAAGGTGCCGGCGGGCGATATGGTCAACATCCGCAACGAGATGTATCTCGTGAGCGAGGGGCTGCGCTTACTCGCCAAGGCGAAATCGATCCCCGTATCCGACGCGGACAAGCAGACGCTTGCGCAGTACAAGGGGCAGCTCGACGATTCCACCAAGTTCATCCCGTCCTGGGTCAAGGTCGCGGTGGCGATCGCCCTGGGGTTGGGTACCATGATTGGCTGGAAGCGCATCGTCGTGACGGTCGGCGAGCGCATCGGCAAGACGCATCTCACCTATGCACAGGGCGCTTCCGCCGAGCTCGTCGCCATGGCCACGATCGGCGCGGCCGATATGTTCGGCCTGCCGGTGAGCACCACCCACGTGCTCTCCTCCGGTGTCGCGGGCACCATGGTGGCGAATCACTCCGGCCTGCAATGGGCGACCGTGCGCAATTTGCTCATGGCGTGGGTGCTCACCCTGCCCGTCTCGATCGTGCTCGCCGGCAGCCTCTACTGGCTAATGCGCACGCTCCTGTAGACGCGCGATCAGGCGTCGGCAGGCGGGGATGACGAGGTCGAGCACACGCTCGAAATCCGCCGCGGTTCCCGTATAGGGGTCGGGCACCTCGCCCTCGCCCGGCTCGCCCGCAAATTCGAGGAACAGCTCGACCCGCGCCCGCGAGCCCGGCGGACACAGCGCGCGCAACGCGCGCAAGTTGCGCCGGTCCATCGCCAGCACGAGATCGAATCGTGTGAAGTCCTGCCGTTCCACCCGGCGCGCACGCAAGCGGCTCAAGTCGATGCCGCGGGCCGCGGCGGCGAGCCGGCTGCGCGGATCCGGGGGCTCTCCCAGGTGATAGTCGCCGGTTCCCGCGGAGTCGACTTCGATATCGAGCGCGGGCGCCTCCGCTGCGCATAGATGGCGGAGCGCACCCTCCGCGGTCGGGCTGCGGCAGATGTTGCCGAGGCAGACGAACAGAATCCGGAACGGCTCTTTAGTCGCCTGCCGCATTTGCACCTTGAGTGCCCGCTACTTGTCAGCGCATTCTATCCGAAGCATTCTAAAGGCTGCTTTGCACGGCTCGGAGAGAACTTCCATGGCACACGTTACGGTCATCAGCGAATTTCACTTCGCGCAGCAGATCGTGTCCGGTCATCATCGATTGACCGCGGACGAGCCGGTCGCGCGCGGAGGCGGCGATTCGGGCGCCGCACCTTACGAGCTGCTGCTCGGCAGCCTCGGCGCGTGTACCTCGATCACGCTGCGCATGTACGCCGGACGCAAGGGCTGGGAACTCGGCAAGATCACCGTGGGACTCAGGTACACCGCGGGGAGCGACGATCAGCAGGCTCACATCGACCGGCGCCTGTCGTTCGGGAAGCCGCTCACCGATGAGCAACACCAGCGCCTCCTCGAGATCGCGGACAAGACGCCGGTGACGCGCACGCTCAAGGCGGGCGTCGTCATCGATACGTCAATCGCTCACTAGCCGTGAAGACCGGCTAGATTCGCGCCGCGCAACGCCGCGCGCACCCGCTCGAGATCCTCCGGCGTATCGACGCCGGCCGGCGGCGCCTCATCGAGCGTCACCACGTGAATGCGCATGCCGTGCTCGAGTGCGCGCAGTTGCTCGAGCTTTTCGGCCTCCTCGAGCGGTGTCGGCGGCCAGGCGGCAAACAGCTCGAGGCTCCTCACCCGGTAAGCGTAGATGCCGATGTGGCGCAACGACCCCGCGAATGCGGTCGGCCGGCCGGCCGCAACCTGCTCGCGCGGCCAGGGCACGGGCGCGCGGCTGAAGTAGAGCGCGCTGCCGTCGCGTGCGCAGAGCGCCTTGACGCAGCTCGGATCGAGAAACTCCGCGAGACTCAGGATGGGCGCGGCCACCGTCGCGATGTCGGCCGAGGGACGCTCGGAAAGGGCCGTCGCAACGCGGTTGAGCACCCCGGGCGGCGTGAGCGGCTCATCGCCCTGCAGGTTCACCACGATCTCATCGGGCGGAAGACCCCGGACGCGCACCACCTCGGCGATGCGATCCGTGCCCGAGGCATGCTCGCGCGCGGTGAGCACCGCGTCGGCGCCGAAGCCGCTCGCCGCCGACCGAATGCGCTCATCGTCGGTTGCAATCGTGATCGAGGTGGCGCCGCTCGCGCGCGCGCATTCCCACACCCACTGGATCAACGGCCGGCCGCCGATCGGGAGCAGCGGCTTTCCCGGCAGGCGGTTCGCCGCCAACCGCGCCGGTATCACGATGTGAAATATCGGGTTCAACTCAGCGGTTCATCAGCGGATCGTCCGCACCCAACACGCGCGCCTCTTCCGGCAGCATCATCGGAATGTCGTCGCGGACGGCGTAGGCCAGTCGATCGGCGCGGCAGATCAATTCGAGGGTATTGCCGCTCCCGGCGGTGAGCAGCGGTCCCTTGCACACGGGGCACACCAGCAACTCGAGTAGGCGCTTATCCATCGGGGGTTCCTCGCGGGTAGGCTCGCGGCTCGCGCGCGGCGATTTTGCCGGTGACGATCTCGAGCAGCGCATTCGCCTCGCCGGCCTCGAACGATGCGCTCACCGGTACGTACCAATGCCGCGCATCGGCCGCCGCGCGACATTTTACGGCATCCTTCTCGGTCATGAGCACCGGCTTTTCGTCCGGAAATTGGATGTCCCGCGGCGTAAGGCGCGCGTGGTCGGCCAGCGGATGGCCGAGAACGCCGATCCCGTGCGCGCGCAACATGTTGAAAAACCGCTCGGGGTTGCCGATGCCGGCAACGGCGTGAACCTGCGTGCCTGCAAACGCCCGAAGCGGCAATTCCCGGTCACCGGAGAGCCCCACGGCGGTCTTCGCCTCGAGCCGCATGCTGAGCCCACCGTCGAGCAAGGCGCGCCCGCCGTTCACCACGATCGCATCCGCGACGGCCAGCCGCGAGCGCGTCTCGCGCAAGGGTCCCGCGGGCAGCAGCCAGCCGTTGCCGAAGCGGCGGTCGCCGTCGATCACCACCACTTCGCAATCGCGCGCCAAGGCGTAGTGCTGCAAGCCGTCGTCGCTCACGATCACATCGCAGCCCGCGCCCACGAGTAGTTGCGCGGCGGCCGGGCGATCGCGCCCGACCGCGACCGGCGCGCGGGTGCGCCGCGCGAGCAGGATCGGCTCATCGCCGACTCGTTTGGGGTCGTCCGACGCGTCGATCACGCGCACGGTCCCCGAGGAGCCGCCGTAGCCGCGAGTGACGATGCCCGGCTTGAAGCCGAGCTCGCCGAGCCGCGCCACGAGCCAGCAGACGAGCGGCGTCTTGCCCGTGCCCCCGACGGTCAGATTGCCGATGATGACGACGGGCCGCGCGACGCGCGTGGAGCGCCGCATGCGCTTCGCGTACAGGTAGCGCCGCGAGCCCGACACGGCGCCGTACGCGAGCGACATCGGCACCAGCCACCACGGCGGCGCATCCCGCTCGTACCAGATCCGATTGAACCAGGATTGGGCCGACATGTTCACATCACCGGTCCTTAGGGGCCTGTTTGAGCATTCCACGTCCCTGCTACGTCCCTGCTGCACTACTCGGCGAACTGCATCCCGTGCAAGGCCGCGTAGAGGCCGGCGCGCGCCAACAGCTCCCGGTGATTGCCCGTCTCCACGATGCGTCCGCGGTCGAGCACGATGATACGGTCCGCGTTCTCGATGGTCGACAGACGATGCGCGATCACCAGGGTCGTGCGCCCCTTCATGAGCGCGGCGAGCTCCTGCTGCACGCGGCGCTCGGATTCGTTGTCGAGGGCCGCCGTGGCCTCGTCGAGAATCAGCACGGGCGAATCCTTGAGCAACGCTCGGGCGATGGAGATGCGCTGCCGCTGGCCTCCGGAGAGGTTCTGTCCGCGGTCGGAGAGCAGCGTGTCGAACCCTTGGGGCTGCTGCGCGACGAACTCCATGACGTTCGCGGCGCGTGCGGCGGCCTCGACCTCCGCGTCGGTCTTGCCGACGGCGTTGAACGCGATGTTGTTGCGGATGGTGTCGTTGAACAGCACCACGTCCTGACTCACCAGGCTCACCTGCGAGCGCAGATCCGTAAGCCGGTATTCGCGCACATCGACGCCGTCGAGCAGCACCGTGCCCCGCTGCACGTCGTAGAAGCGCGGCACCAGGCCGACCAGCGTGGTTTTACCGCTGCCCGAGCGGCCGACGATCGCCACGGTCTCGCCGGGCTCGACCCGGAAGCTCACCTCGTGCAGGACACCGCCCTTGTCGTTCGCGTACTCGAACGACACGTCCCGAAACTCGATCTCGCCGCGGGCACGCGCGAGGCTGCGCGTACCGCCGCTTCCCTCGGTGGGCTCATCCAGGATCTCGAAAACGCTCTCGCCCGCGGCGATGCCCTGCTGCAGCGGACCGCTCATGTTGACGAGACTGCGCAGAGGCGACGGAATCTGGGTCAGGGCCGTGAGAAAACCGAGGAAATCGGCGACCTTAAGGTTTTGCGTGAATATCTGTCGAATCACGACGTAGAGGACGCCCGCGAGCGCTATCGCAGCGATGCAGCCCACCACGGGATTGCTGATCGACTTGGCAAAAGCGAGCTTCATGTTCGAGACGCGGTTGAGCTCGTTGACGGGCTCGAAGCGCTCGACCTGATGGTCCTCGGCGTTGAATAACTTGATCAGCCGGTGCGCGTCGATAGCCTCCTTCGCGACGCGGGTGATGTCGCCCATCGAGTTCTGGATGCGTACGCTGTAGCGGCGAAAACTCTTGTTGGCGATGCGCATGAGCCATGCAATGACGGGAGCTGCCAAGATGCAGAATGTCGCGAGCCGCCAGTTCAAATAGAACATCACGGCCAGCAGCCCGGCAATCGTCAGAGTGTCGCTGATCACCGAGATCGCGGCGCCCGTGGCCGCGCCCGCCACGAACTCGATGTTGTTCGTGAGCTTGGAGAGCAGGTGCCCCGATTGCTGAGCGTCCAGATACGCGGTGGGGAGCCGCAGATAGTGCGCGAAAACATCGCGCCGCAGGCTCTTGACGACCTGCCGCCCCACCCAGCTCGGATAATAGTTGCCGACGAAATCCCCGACGCCGCGCAGCGCGAACAGCACCACGACGGCTAGCGGCATTTCCCACAGGATCGCCGGGTTCTTCTCGACGAACGCCCCGTTCATGAAATCCTTGACCACGAGCGCGAGTACCGCATTGGTCGCGGCAAACAAGATCATTCCGAGGACGCCGATGAGAAAGACGCCGGTGTAGGGGCGGGCGTAGCGCAGTAAGCGTAGATAAATCGACCAGGAAGTGTGGCTCGTCCGACCGCCGCTACCCTGCGACATGGCGCCCTTCAAGGCGGTGTGTCCTGATGCACGGTTGCGATATTGAGCTGCGAGAAGCCGAGGCGGCCCGCGACATCCATGGCCGTGACGACGGCCTGATGCGTGGTGCGCGCATCCGCCCGGATCGTGATGGGGCCGCGCTCCGTGCCCGCTTCCTTGAGCAGCGCGGCCCGCAAGGTGTCCGGGCTCGAGTTGATGAGCGGACGCTCGTTGACGCGGTAGCCGCCCTCCGCGGTCACGGTAATCACCAGCGGCTCGTGCGTTCCGCGCGGCTGGGGAATCGCGCTTGCCTGGGGCAGCTGCACCTTGACCCGGCCTTCCTGGTTGAAGGTGGTCGAGACCATGAAGAAGATCAACAGCACGAGCAGCACGTCGATGAAGTTGATCAGATTGATCTCAGGGTCTTCTCGACGGCGCGGGCGCAGATTCAATGGATCACGCCTCCGCGGCGAGTTGCTGGCGATCATCCAACGCGTCGACCAGCTTCATCGCCTCCTTTTCCATGCGGATCACCAGCCGCTCCACCTTACCGCGTAGAAACCGGTACGCGATCAGGGAGGGAATCGCCACGGTGAGTCCGGCCGCGGTCGTGATCAGAGCCTCGCCGATGCCGCCCGACAGGATCCGCGGATCGCCGAGCCCGTTGGCGGTGATGGCGTTGAACGCGTGAATGATGCCCGCGACCGTGCCCAGGAGGCCCAGGAGCGGGGCGATCGCCGCGATCGTGCCCAAGGTGTTGAGGAAACGCTCGAGCTCGTGCACCACGTGGCGGCCGCCATCCTCGAGCCGCTCCACCATCAACGCGCGCGGCTTGTAGCGGTTCGTGAGCCCGATGGCGAGGAGCTTGCCGAGCGGCGAATTCTGCTCGAGCGCGATCACCAGCTTCTCGCTGAGCTGGTCGGCCTCAATCCAGTTGTAGACCTTCTGCGACAAATCCCGCGGGATGACTCGGCTCGACTGCAGGGTCCAGAGGCGCTCCAAAATGATCGCCACGGAGGCGACCGAGCACAGGATGATCGGCCACATGAAACCGCCGCCGGCGCGGATGATCTCCCACATTGTTTCCTCGTTAAAGACTCGAAGCTGGCGGCATGATACTTGAGCGCCCGCACGGTAGATACCGTCATTAACCGCCGACTGTGAACGGCGTCATGCTGGCGCGGTGCCGCGCTCGACCAGAACTCCGTCGCTCAGGGTCAAGACCCGATCGAGGCGCGCGGCCAAGCGCTCATCGTGGGTGACGATGACGAGGCTGGTGCCGAGCTCGCGATTCAGCTCCAGCATGAGCGCGAACACCTGCGCGGCGTTCGCACCGTCGAGATTGCCCGTCGGCTCGTCCGCCAGGACGAGTTGCGGCCGAGTGACCAGCGCGCGCGCTACGGCGGCGCGCTGGCGCTCTCCGCCGGAGAGCTGCGAGGGCCGATGGGTCAGGCGTTCACCTAACCCCACGCGCGTCAAAATCGCGGCAGCCGCGCTCCTGGCCGCCTTCGGATCGCTGCGCCGGACCAAGAGCGGCATCGCCACGTTCTCGAGCGCGGTAAATTCCGGCAGCAGATGATGGAACTGGTAGACGAAACCCACGGCGCGATTGCGCAGCCGTCCGCGCTCGGCGTCGGAGAGCTCGTTCATGGCGAGGCCCGCGATGCCGACCGTGCCCCTCGTGGGCAGGTCGAGGCCGCCGAGCAGCTGCAGCAGCGTCGTCTTACCCGAGCCGGATTCGCCCACGATCGCGATGCGCTCGCCCGCGCGCACGCGGATCGAGGCGCCGCGCAGGACCTGGAGCTTCACCCCTCCCTGGATGAATTCCTTGGCAAGATCAATGCCCTCGAGGACCACGCTGTTGGAGTTCGTCATAGGCCGGAGTGTTTCTCAGTCGTTTCGCAGGGATTCCGCCGGCAACAGCCGCGCCGCGCGCCAGGCCGGATAAAGTGTGGACAGGCTCGCCAGCACGAAAGCCACGCCGCAGATCTGCAGGATGTCCGCGAGCTGCACGTGCGCCGGCAGATCGCTCATGAAGTAGACGCGCGCGTCGAGGAACTTGAAACCCACGATGCGCTCGAGGCCGTGCACGAGTTGCTCCAGGTTGACCGAGACCACGACGCCGAGCAGCAAGCCGCCGGCGATGCCGAGCGCTCCGATCAAACTGCCCTGGACCACGAACACCGACAGGATGCTGTTCGGCGAGGCGCCGAAGGTGCGCAGGATCGCAATGTCGCGCCGCTTGTCCTTCACCACCATCACCATGGTCGATACGATATTGAAGGCCGCCACCGCCACCAGCAGCGAGAGAATCACGAACAACATGCGCTTGGTGATCTCGATGGAGCGGAAGAAGTTGACGTGCTGACTGGTCCAGTCATCGACCTCGAATCCGCCGCCGAGCGTGATCGCCGCATCGCGCACGATGCGCGGCGCCGCGTATGGATCGGCCAGGTTGAGACGGATCCCGGTGATGTCGTCGCCCATGCGCATCAGGGTCGCCGCATCGTGCATGGCGACGAGCGCGACGCGCCGGTCGTACTCGTACATGCCCACGGACACGATGCCGGTCACGCGAAAGGCCCGCATACGGGGCAGCACACCGACGGGCGTCACGTCGCCTTCGGGCACCAGGACCACGACTCGGTCGCCGACGCGAGCCCCGAGGCTCTCCGCGAGCGCAGACCCGAGAATGATCCGGTAGCTCCCAGGCGTAAGGTCGGCGAGCCGGCCGGAGAGGAGGCGCGGTGAGAGATCCGCGACTCGGCGCTCCGCATCGGGCAGGATCCCGCGCATCAGCACGCCCGCGGATTTGCCCTCGCGGGTCATCATCGCTTGGCTCTCGATGTATGGCGCCGCGGCCTTGACGCCCGGGTAATGCGCAAGCTTGTCGAGGTCGGGCCGCCAATCCGCGATGCGCCCCTCGAGTCCCGAGATGGTCGCATGCGCGGTGAGACTCAGGATCCGCGTCTTGAGCTCCGCCTCGAAGCCGTTCATCACTGACAGCACGATGATGAGCACGGCGACGCCCACGGCCAACCCCAGGATCGCGATGCCGGCGATGAGCGAAACGAAGCCTCGTTTGGGGGACGCGCGCAAATAGCGCAGTCCCAGGAATCCTTCATACCAATGACGCATCTATTCGTATCGCAGTGCTTCGGCGGGCTGAGTTTTCGCGGCCTTGAGCGCCGGGTAGATCGTCGCCAAGAACGTGAGGAGGAGCGCTGCGGCCGCGATCCGCACGACATCGCCCGCGTGCATCTCACTCGGAAGCCCCGCGATGTAGTAGACGTCCGGGTCGTCCATGATGTGCACGCGGAACACGTGCTCGATGAACGGCACGACCACGTCGACGTTAAGCGCAAGCGTGACGCCCAGAATCACGCCGAGCGCGGTACCGATCCAACCGATCAGCGCCCCTTGCGTCATGAACACCGCAATCACCTCACGCGGGCTCATGCCGAGCGTGCGCAGAATGGCGATATCGGTGCGCTTATCGCTCACCACCATCACGAGCGTGGCCACGATATTGAATGCCGCCACCGCCACTATCAGCATGAGAATGAGGCCCATCATGGTCTTCTCGATGCGGATGGCGCGAAAATACGCCTCGTTCTCCTGCGTCCAGTCGCGCACGGTGAGCGGCGATGCGAGCCTCGCGGCCGCGGTGCGCGCGAGTTGCGGCGCTTTCAGCACATCGTCGAACCGGAGGCGTATGCCGGTCGGCCCGTCGAGGCCGCGCAGCGCCTCGGCGTCTTGCAGGTTCACCAGCGCAAGCACGCTGTCGTGCTCCTGCAACCCCACCTCGAAGATCCCCACCACCTGGAAATTCTGCAAGCGGGGCACGATCGCGCCGTTGCCTGCCGCGCTATCCGGAATCATGACAGTGACCGTGTCGCCGACGCCGACCTGCAGCTGATAGGCAAGCATGCGGCCGAGCACGATGCGGTTCGTGCCCGGCTTAAGATCGGTCAATTTACCCTCGCGCATCGCCTCCCCGATGGTCGAAACCTCGGTCTCGAGGGCGGGATCGATCCCCCGAACGATCGCACCGCCCATCGAGGGCGGATTGCTCAGCATGGCATCCGTATCGAGAAACGGCGCCGCTCCCAGGAGCCCCGGCGCCCCCTTGAGCTCGTCGATGCGGCGCTGCCAGTCCGCGATCGGCGCCCCGCCGGGGACGTTCAAAGTGGCATGCGCGGACAGGCTCAACAGCCGCTCCCTGAGCTCGCTCTCGAAGCCGTTCATGATGGAGATGATGGTGATGAGCGCGATCACGCCGGCCGCCACCCCTAAAAGCGAGACCCAGGTGATGAAAGACACGAAAAAGCTATGCTCGCGGGCCAGCGAATACCGCAGGCCCACAAAAACTGGTGCGGGCTGGAACATTCGCGGCGATTAAACCACAGCCACGGGGAGCTTAGGGGACGAGTCTGAAGGCCCTCCTAACCGCCGGATTAAATTGCAATATAATCAGAGTGTTAAGTAGGTCAACTATTGCCGGGTCTCGGCTGGTATAGTACGCCGGCCGGCCACACGGCACCCTCCGGTCTTCGGGGCTATTTGCCGTACGGCCGCCGGAGCGGCACGGGATGGTAACTATTGAGGTGCGCAATGAACTATCGAGCTCTGCTGGTTAGCGCGGTTCTCGCCTCGGGCCTCGCCGGCATCGCAACGGCGGACATGGTGGCGGTGGACAATGGGATTGCCGTCAAGCAGTCCGATGTCGCTACGCCGGCTCGCGGCATGACCATGACCCAGGTCGCGAGCAAGTTCGGCGAACCTGTGACCAAGGTGCCCGCCGTCGGCAAACCGCCCATCGCCCGCTGGGAGTATCCCGGATTCGTGGTCTACTTCGAGCACGAGCACGTGATCCACAGCGTGGTGTCCGCGGGAGCTCCCGCGCCTGCCACGTCGGCCGCCGAACCCGCCGCGGCGGACCCATCGGACGCGGCGAGTCCGTCGGCTCCCTCGAATTAAATCGCGTAAAATCGCTTAAGCGTTTCCCTAGAGCTCACCGCGACTCGTTCGCGGCGGGCATTTTTTGTTGTTTCTACCCAAGATGCCCCTATTTGACCCCTCGCTACCCACCGCCGATGCCCCGATCGTCAAGTGGGGCAAGCTGTACGGCGCCGCCCCGGCGCTCGCGATCGCCGAAGCGGCCGCCAAGGCCGCAGGGCCGCTGATCGCCATCACCCAGAACTCGCGCGACGCCGAGGCGCTCAGCGAGGAGATCGGCTTCTTTTCGAGCCCGGGGGTCGCGGTGCATGTGTTTCCGGACCTCGAGACGCTGCCCTACGACAGCTTTTCGGCGCATCCGGACATCACCTCCTCGCGCCTCAAGACCCTGGCCGAGCTGCCGCGCGCACGCAAAGGCGTCTGGCTAGTGGCCGTCGACACCCTCATGCAGCGCCTCGCGCCGCGCAGCTACGTCGAGGCGCATTCGCTCAAAGTGCACGTGGGCGAGAGGCTCGACCTCGAGGCACTGCGCGAGCGGCTCGCGACGGCGGGCTATGCGGCGGTCACCCAGGTGGTCGCGCACGGCGAGTTCGCGGTACGCGGCTCGCTCCTCGACGTATTCCCCATGGGCTCGGACACCCCGTATCGCATCGACCTCTTGGACCGCGACGTCGACAGCATTCGCCACTTCGATCCGGACAGCCAGCGCTCGGGCGAGAAGCTCGAGCGGATTCAGCTGCTGCCCGCGCGCGAAACCCCGTTGAGCCCGGACGCGGTGCGCGAGTTCCGCAGGCGCTATCGCGTGCGCTTTCCGGGAGACCTCGCCGAACATGCGATCTATCGCGACGTGAGCGCCGGCCGCGCGCCGGGCGGGCTCGAATTCTTCCTGCCGCTGTTCTTCGAGCGGACCTCGCATCTGTTCGAGTACCTGCCTCCCTCGAGCGTGCTGATCGATGTGCAGGAGGCGAGCTCGCACATCGATGGCCTGTGGAACGGCATCGTGGAGCGCCACGAGCAGCTGCGGCACGACCGTTACCGGCCGATCCTCGATCCGGCGGAGGTCTACCTGCCGCCGGCCGAGCTCCAGGAGGCGCTCGGCGCATGGCCGAAGATCGAGCTGCGCTCCTTCGAGTGGCCGCCGGAGACCTGTGGGCCGGTGCAGAATTTCTCAAGCGTTGCCCCCTCCGCGGTGCGCATCGATCCGCGCGCCGAGAAGCCGGCCGCCGACCTCGCGGCGCATCTCGCCTTGTCCCAGGGCCGCGTACTGCTCGCCGCCGAATCGGCGGGTCGGCGCGAGCTGCTCCTCGAACTGCTGCGCGCCCGGGGTGTCCAGCCGAAGATCTTCGAAACCTTCGCGAGCTTCGTGGCGAGCGATCTCGATCTCGGCATCGCCGTGTCCGCGGCGGTCACCGGGTTGCGCCTGGAATCCCCGCCGCTCGAGATCCTCACCGAGTCGCAGCTGTTCGGCGACCGCGCGCGGCAAGAGCGGCGCCGCCGCCGCTCAGAGCGCGACCCCGCGAAAATCCTCAAGGAGCTGTCGGACCTGCGGGCAGGCGCGCCGGTCGTGCACGAGTCTTACGGAGTCGGCCGCTACGTCGGCCTCAAGACCATGGACGTCGCGGGCTACACGGGCGAATTTCTGGAGCTCGAATACGCGGACGGCGACAAGCTCTACGTGCCCGTGCAGGCGCTGCATCTGGTCTCGCGCTACACGGGCGCGGCGGCCGACACCGCGCCGCTGCACAAGCTCGGCGGCGATCAATGGCAAAAGGCGCGGCGCAAAGCCGCGCAGCGCATCCGCGATGTGGCCGCCGAGCTCTTGGATCTGTACTCGCGGCGCGCCGCCCGCGAGGGCACATCCATGCAGGCGGCGGAAGGCGACTATCGCGCCTTTCAGGCGGGGTTCCGCTTCGAGGAGACGGCCGACCAGGCGGCGGCGATCGATCAGGTGCTCGCGGACTTGAAGTCCGGCAAGCCGATGGACCGGGTCATCTGCGGCGACGTCGGGTTCGGCAAGACCGAGGTGGCGCTGCGCGCCGCCTTCGTCGCGGTTCAGGCGGGCCGGCAGGTGGCGGTACTCGTGCCGACCACGCTGCTCGCGCAGCAGCACTCCACCACCTTCGCGGACCGCTTCGCCGATTGGCCGGTGCGCATCGAGAGCTTGTCGCGCTTCCGTACGGCCAAGGAAGCCGCGGCGGTCACCGAAGGCATCGCCTCGGGCTCCGTGGACATCGTCATCGCCACGCACCGTCTCTTGCAGGGCAAAGTGCGCTTCAAGAATCTCGGGCTCGTGGTGATCGACGAGGAACACCGCTTCGGCGTGCGCGACAAGGAGAAGCTCAAGGCGCTACGCACCGAGGTCGACGTGCTGAC
>JBEKVP010000012.1:0-14529 GCA_049513935.1 Steroidobacteraceae bacterium | reverse complement strand
CATCCGCGTGCGCATCGTCTGAACGCGCGTCGCGAACGCGCCCGTGCTCGTCGGCATTCCGGTGCGCGCCTGGTTCACCTGAACGGCGCGTTTTTGTGTTTCGAGCAGCGAGGCCTCGAGCTCCTTGACCGAGCGGCGCTCGTTCCAGAGCCGCGCCTTGAAGCTCTCGGACAGACGCCAGTACATGACGCCCTTCATCATACGCAGCTTTTCGCGCATTTCCTGCAGGTCCGGATCGTCCGGATGCATCGCGAGAAAGTCCTCGATGCGCTTGAGGCGCGCCCAGGTGCGCTGCTCCTCGGGCGTGCCGAGCGCCGCCACGTCATTGGATTTTTCGATGGCGTTGATCCGTGACTCGAAATCGACGCGCTTGCGGGTAAGCGCATCGAGATCGGTCGCGGCCATCACGGCGTCGGCCTTCGGAATCTCCTGGTTATAGGCCTGGTGGCGGGTGTCGAGCATATCGTCGTACGCCGACACGTCCTCGCGCCAACCGTCGAGGTTCCTGCTCATGAACTTGAGCTCGCGGTAGTTCTTGAGCCCCTCTTGGAATTCGTTGCTCGCGAGCAATTGGTAGAGGTAGCGCGATTCCGGGGCGTCGGGCAGCGTCTTGAGCTGCCAATACCAGGTTAGGGTGTCCTTCTTGTCGTCGTTCAGCAGCCGATCGAGCAAATTCCCGCTGCGGATCTGTTCGATCGAATCGTCGATGCGCTTGAGCTCCGCGTCGAACGAGTCAATGGCCGAGCTGTAGTATTCGGCCGCCTGGCCACGCGCGCCCAGTTGATTGTAGGCATAGGGCACCGTGAGGTACGCCTCCTGGACTGCCGAATCGAGCAGATTGCGCTTGCGCAGCGCGAGCCAGGGCACCAGGGCGCGCTTGAATTGACCGAGCGAGGAGTCCGCCCATCCGACGCCCAGGAGGGCCATGCTCGAGAACGGCCCCTCGAGCCGCACGCGCTCCAAGATCGGCTTCGCGTCGGCGGGGCGCTGCGATTGCAGATACGCGAACCCCAACGCGAGATTCGCCTTGTCCCGCAGCGACAACAGCTCCTCGTCCGAGGTCTCCATCCGCCCGACCCGATCGAGATAGGCGATCGCATCGGTCAGGCGTTCCTTGCGCACCAGCGCCACGCCCAGATTGAACTGCGCGTAGGCGGTCCAGTCCGGCGGGCCGTGCCAGCTCTGCAGGGCCGCGATGGCGTCGTCATAGCGGCCCTGGCGCAGCATGAGCTGCGCGAGCAGCATGTAGCGCTCGGCGCTGATGCGCGGCTGGATCTTGTCGGACACCTGGCGGAGCGCGCGCTCCGACTCCTGCAGGTAACCGCGCTGATACCAGACCTTGCCGAGATAGAACCAGGCCTTGTTGCGCACCGATTCGGAGGTCTTACCCGCGAGCAATGCCTCGAAGATCTTACCGGCCTCGACGTGCTCACCGAGCGAGAGGTACAGGCCGCCGAGCAGGAGCTCCGCCTCGCCCTCGGTATGCGGCAAGCGCTCGAGCTGCTGCGCCGCGAGGAGGCGCGTGATCGAATCGAAATAATCGTCCTGATAGAAGTAGAACAGGACGTCGCCGTAATGCAGGTCCTTCACCTCGTGCGGCGGCAAGCCGTCGGGATCGGGCTTCGCGAACTTGGCGGCGGGCGCCGCCGCCGGCAGCGCCGCCCACGATGCGCCGAGAATGATCGCCCGCAGCGTAGGGATAATGCGCGGCACTGTTACACGCGTCGTCATTCCCAGTCTTTGATCTGGAACTCTGGCTGATGTTTGACGACCTTGTCGGTGATCTTGAGCTCGAGATACTTGGCGCCCACGCCCTTGTCGAAATTGACGGTGGCTCCGCGCCGGTAGTCCCGCTCCACGGGCCCCTTGCCGGTGAAGAACGCCACGAGCTCGTGCTTGCCGACCTTGAGGTTGCCGAGGTAGATCTGCTGCACGCCGCCCTTGAGCAGCGCGTCGGCCTCGCGCGCGGTATACAGGTAGTTCTTGACCTCTTTGTTGTCGATCTTGACCGTCACCGAGTCGAGCGCAAAGAAGGTGCCCACGTCCATCGATACGTAAACGGCCACCTGGGTGTTGGCCGGAAAGAGCAGCTCTTCCTCGAGCACGAACAAGTCCTTGTTGAGGTCGATCACGTCCTTCTTGACACCTTGCACCTCTTGATCGAGGGTTTTGAACTCGCCCGACGAGGCGTCGGAGGGTGCGGCCGGAGCGGGAGCGGCATCGGCCGCGGGCTGCGCGGCGGCATCGGGCGTTCCCGCGGCGGGGCCCGCGGCCGGCGCGCCGGCGGCAGGCGCCTGGGTCGACGGGGCGGGCGCCGCGGCGGCCGGCGCGGCGCGCGCGGGTGCGACGGTGTCGGCGCGGGCCGCTTCGCCCGGCACGAACGCGCCGACCAAGAGCGCCCCGCACACGAAGATCGACACCGCTCGAGACTTGCAATTCATATCGGACCTTTACTCGCGAAGCAATTCGCGTATTTGATCGAGGTACATGCGATCGTCGCCGCGTTTGTAGCCGAGGTGGGAATAGCGCACCACGCCGCTGCGATCGACCAGTATGGTCATGGGCATCTTCCCGAGCTGGTAATCCCGGCCGAGCACTTCGCCGGTATCGAACATCATCGGGTAGGAAACCTTCATCGAGTCGGCGAACTCATGGGCGCGCCGCAAATCCTCATCCACCGAGATGCCGAGCACCACGAGCCCCGCGCGCTGGTAGGTGGTGTTGATGCGGTTGAGCGCCGGTATCTCGCGGCGCGAATCGTTGGCCCAGCGCGCCCAAAAATTCACCAGCACGACCTGGCCGCGAAATTCGGACAGCCGCAGGTTGGTCCCGTCGATCGCCTTCAGCACGAAATCGGGCGCGTCCTTGCCGACCATCGTCGGAGCATCGGCGCGCGCCGCAAACGACGCCGCCGCGCAATAGATCAAGCAAGCCAGCCATACGCTACGCATGCGGCACCCTCACCCCAGCGTTCGGGAGATGTCGAGAAGAACGCCGACGCCGATGCGCGGCCCTGTATCAATCACGCTGGTAACCCCGCTGTCTAGGTTCAAGTTCCAGGGAACTAGACCGGAAGCTTTGCGCCCTCGTCTTGCAACGAGTTTGCCCTGATCAGACCTTATGCAAAATCGCATAATGCAAGCCGCAGTGTCAACGCGCGAGCCTGTGCTTTCAGGAGATCGAGTATGACGTGGCGCACATTCACGAGAAATCGTCGCCGCGCGGCGATCGGCTTTGCGCCGCTCCCTGAAGCCGCCGCGCCCTCGCTTTCGACGATGAGCCGGCCGGGATTTCTCCCGGCGCGCCGGCACGCGGATGCTCTGTCTCTCGAATGAGACAGGTTGTGTAGGGGCACGGCGGAGGCGAAGCCGGGTCCGGCCTCGCGGCCGGACCCGACTCTTCGAGGCGATCAGCCTGGGACTTTGCCGTTCACGAGTCCCGCGAGCGGCTGGTACATGATGAGCGGATCGAGCGTCGCGGCTCCGGCGCCGAGCGTGTTGTTCGTCGGCGTGTTCGGCCATAGGTTCGGCCAGTTGGCGACCGCCGCGGTCGAGTGCAGCGCCATGTAATTGAGCGTCACGATCTGAACCAGATTCGGCACGTTGTTGCCCGCGGGGCTCGAGTTGGTGTCCTGCGAGCCGTCGGGGTTGCACCAGCCGAGCTGCAAGCTCTGTTCGACACTTTTCTGCGCCGTGACCGCCTTGCCGGCCGGGTTGTAGATCAGCCAGTAGGTGGCGGCCACGTTCTGATTGTCCGCCGTCCACACACCCTTGTCTCGGCCCGCGGCCGAGGTGTCGATGGTGCCGTCGCTCGCGAGCGAGCCGTCGCTGAACACGTAGATCATGACCGGCTTGCCCTTGAGGGCCGCATACTGCAGCACGGCGCCGATGCAGGTCCCGGCGTCGAAATCGCGGCCCTCGCCGGTAGCGCGAGTGCCATCGTGATAGTCGAAGCCGCCCAGCTGGATGGTGCCGGCTGCGGCATCGCCGTCGATCACGAGCTTCATCACCGCCGCGGTCATCTGGAAGTCGCTGTTCTGCTGGTACTCGGTGGTGTTGAAGATGCTGGTGGACGCACCGACGATCACCGGGTCGTCGTCCGGATCCACCGCACCCGGATTGGGGTATTTGTTGAGGAGGTAGGCCGACTTGGTGAACGCGCAAGCCTGAGTGCCGGTGGGTCCCAAGGCGTTGGCATTCAGAGCCGCGCCGTTCATGTTGCTGGTGCCCGCCGAGGCAGGGGTCGAGCTCGAGTACGCCGTGACCACGCCGTACTTCGAATCGCTGATGCGCTTCATCGACTCGAGCACGTTGGTGATGTCAGAGGAGTTCGGCAACAAGGTGCTCAGCTGACCCGTGCTGACGAGTCCCGCTGTGTCGGAGCCATTATCGATCACGGTCGGCGTCGCCGCGATGTTGACCATCCCGGGAGGCGCCATGGAGTTGCCGCCCGAGGTCGAGCTGTCGGTGCCGATCAGATTCAACAACGCTCCGCGCGCACCCGCCTGATAAATGCCGTACACCGGGTTGTGCGGATTGGTGTTGGTGTCGTTCTGCGAAAGCGCCGGAATCACAGTGCCGGTGACGTTGGCCATGAACGTGGGATTGGAAAACCGGGTCTTGATGCCGCGCAGGTGCGCACTGTCCGAGTGGTAGCGCAGGCTCAGGCTCGAATCCACGAAGCTCGTGGTGCTGCTGTTCGGCACCATCGTGCCGGGAAGTCCCAGCTTGCTGTAGCCCGCGACGCTCAGGAAATCGAGCTGGCCGTTGGGCCCGCCGATCAGCACGTTCGATCCCGCGATATTCGCGCCACCCGATAAGTCGAAACAGATGAAGGGAATCATGCCGGCGCCGGAGGTGATGCCGCACGCGGTGACCGCGCTCTGGATATCGCAAGCGAGCCCGGACGAGGTAACCTGCGTGCCGGTGCACGAGGTTTGCGCCTTCGCCGCGCGCGGACCTATCAGCATGCTGAGCCCGGAAGGGAGCAGGACCGAGGCGGTGCCCGACATGAAGCCCTGTGCGAGGAATTCCCGGCGAGTGGTCGGTTTCGGATGATCCGCGTGCCTGAGCGGTTCGTGCCGGCCAAGTCCTTTCGGGACCTTGCGGAACTTCGGAACATTGCGCTTACGCATAATTTGAGCCTCTTCGATCCTATAGCTGGTTAGTCGATCAATACGTCGGCGTTGCCGAGTGCCGCAGCGCAGGCCGCGACCGCGACCGCCTGAACTCGAGCCGTGCTGTTGCACGGCGAGCTGCCGGTGCACAGAATGCCGATGAGATTGTTGAGCTCATTCGACACGGTGGACGGCTGCGGCTGGCTCGCCAGCTTGCCGCTGCCCACCGCGAGGGCGGCGAGATCCGCGACCACCGTGCTCTGCTGTGCAGGGAACGTAGACGCGCTGAAGGTGACGCCCGGGAACACCTTCGCTGTCGCGGTCGAGCTGCTCACGACCTGATCACAGTACTGCACCGCGAGCTGCGCGACACCCACCTGGTTGGCCGACGAATAAGCCTCGAGCGTGTTGATCGCCGGCAGCTGCTGCTGGACGCTCTGGTAGGTGCCGACCACCGCCGAATTGGTGGTCGGTATGCCCGTGAGCTGGGCAAAGGTCGAGTTCACCTGCGCAAAGCTGCGCACACCGACGTCCGCCGCGGGCGGCTGCAGGACGAGCCCCTGCACGCACGGTCCGGTTGGCGGGCACGGAGAGGCCTGGACGATCGCGTCTTTCTGCGTGCCGAGGAGGTCGAACTGCAGGAAGAACAGGTCGCTCGCAGGCCCCGCCTCGAGCCCGATGACCGTGCCGACCGTCGAGAGCACTTCGCCTTGCGAGGTGTAACCGGCGCCCGTGATGGTGGTGTCGAGCGGGATATACGCCTGTCCCACCAGCGGAATCGTGCCGTTGACGCCGATGCGCATGCCCTGAATCGGGATGCTGGTCGGCTTCGCCGTCGAATCGAGCGAGATGAAGGTGGGCTGGTAGAACAAGTAGCTGTAGTTGTCGTACTGGCTAACCGTAAACATGATGTACGACTGGGGCACGTTGACGCCCGCCACGTTCGAGACGTTGAACAGCAGGAAGTAGCGCTGTCCCACGCCGGCGTTGAAATTCTGCAGCACCTGCGCCGCGGACAAGGCGCGCTGGTGGATCGCCAGGAACTTGACCTCGCCCTGGAAGGCGTTGTCGCCCGACACTTCGCTGCCGAGAACCAGCGCGAAGGTGCTGTCCCAGTTCGAGATGGTGCCGCCTTTGTTGGGGTCGGTGAGGTTCTGGTTGACGCCGTTCACATAGATCTGGCGGCCGTTGACCGGATCGTACGTGAGTACCACGTGCTGCAACGCAGCCTGCAGGGCCATGGTCGCATCCGGCGTTTGCAAGTCCGGCTGGCCGTTCAGCTCCATGGCGGCGGAGTTGGTGCTGGAGTTCGAGCTCGAGCTCGAGCTGCGCAGAAAGAAGTCGTAGTCCTGGTTGGTCTGCGCGAGGGTAAAGTTGCGCAGCGTGTCGCCGCCCGAGTAGCTCACGATGTCGGACAGGTTCGTGGCCACGACCGCGGGAGCCACCCAGGCCTCGATGGAGAACTCACCGGTCGCCTGAACGAGCGTGTTGATCTTGGAGCTCGACTCGACGGTGGCCTGCGCCTTGGCGCCGCCGGCCAGGAAGATGATTCCCCAGCTGCCGTCGAACTGGTAGTGGCCGCTCAAGGTGAGGTTCGCCGCCGGATCGATGCCGCTCGTGTCGTAGGCTACCGTCGAGCCCGCGCCCTCGGAGAACATGTACTTGGCGATGGTATCGGCATCATACCGGTTGGCGCCGCTCGCGACCGTACCGTCGGTGAGGTGCAGCGCCTTGCTGACGACCAGGCTCGCGGGGAGGCTCGTCGGCTGCGCATCCATCGCGAGGGCCTGGATCTGCTTCAACATCAGCGCCGCATCGACCGAGCAGGTGCTCCAGCAATTGTGCATGTCGGTCTCGAGGCGCTGGTAGAAGCGCGAGTTGGTGCCGCAGTTCGCCTGCCACGTCGCCGAGCTGGGGTCTTGCGGCACGCAGCCCGTGAAGTCGATCTTCGGGATCGCGGCTTGATACGCAGTGGTCAAGTTCGGATCGGCGAAGTAGGGCGTCTGCGCGTTGGCCGGGCTCGCCATCGAGGAATGGCACTTCACGCAGTACACGCTCGTCAGCGTGTAAATGGTGTTGCCGTAGTCCGTGGCGGCCACCGAAGCGGAGCTGAAGTTCAAGCTCTGACCCACCGACTCGTTCGGCGGGGCAACCAGCGCGACCGTGGTCGCCGAAGACGAGCCGGTCGCGTTCGCCCAGTTCGTGATCCAGGTGGTCAAGATCTGGCCGCAGGCGCTCGCGTCCGTCAGCCAGCAGTTATGACCGCCGCTCACCTTGACCACCATCTCGGAGGTCGCGGGCGAAGCGAGGTTCACGACGGTGTTCGCCTGCGCATACGCGAGGTTCACATTGTCGCTGCGCGCGAAGTTCGGCATCTGCGCGGGGGTGGTCGCGTTGTGGCATTGGCCGCAGCGGTTCTGGCCGCGGATGTTGTTCCACAGGCTGACCTCGAAGGCCTGCACGTCGGCCGTCGCGGGCGCAGGTCCCGTATAGGCGTTGACGCTGCTGGTCGGGGCTACCGCAGGCAACGCGGCGTCGCCGACGCCGCCGCCGCAGGCGGTGAGGCCCAGCGAGGCTACGAGAGTAAGCAGGCCAAATATGCGTGTCGGTTTCATGATCAATTTCCCATGCAATAGGCGGCAGCTTCAGCGAACACTTGCCGCAACGAGTAGTTGTTCTGCTGGAACGAGGCGATCATCGACTGGATCTGCGCCGCGTCCCCGTTGGTCGGGTTCTGGACGCTGCTCGAGGCCGGGGCGCGCAGACAGACCGTCTTGAACACCCGGGTCACCTGGCAGCTCGCGAACGCCTGTGTGCTCTCGAGCTCCGTCCCTAAGGACTTCGCGCCCTGGCCGCTGCCCGGCAAGCTCGGGCTCCAGCCCAAGAGCTGGTTCGGACCCGTGCGCCAGCGGTTGTTCCAGCTGTCGTCCGGCGTGTTGAAGCCTTGCGGGAAGTTGGTGTTGTTGATGTGGTATTTCGCCTGCGTCACGCCCGGCGTGTACACGATCTGGCCGATGGGCCAGGCCGTGGCGCCGATCTCGCTCGCCGGGTACGAGAAGTTGTAGTACGCGAACGCTTGCGCCATCGGGTCCATGCCGCTGTGGCAGCCGATGCAGTTGGTCAAGAACAAGGTGCTGACGCCGCCCGGGCTGCGCGTCACGTCCTGGCGGATGCGGTCGGGCGGGCGCGTCGTGTCCATCACCGTCGGCAAGTCGTTGCAGAGGTGGTTGATCATGGTGAAGCGGAACATCGCGCGATTCGTTCCGTTCACGAAGAAGGCGCTCGCCGCACCGCGCGTCGTGATGATGCCCGCCGTCGCCGCCGAGGGGATTCCGGTGAGCGCGGACTGCGTGGTCTGCTTGAGCTTCACGGAGAGATCGGCGTTGACGCTGTCCAGGTTCTGGTACATGTCGTTGTTGTTCGGCGAGTAGGCGCCCTCGCCCGACGTGCCGTCGCCTACATATAGAATGTCGGCGCTGAGGACGGTGTTGAACGGAATGTTGTCGCGCACCATCCCGACCACCGTCGCCGTGTAGTCGTTCAAGGGAACGAACACCGACTGCGCGCGGTTGGTCCACGGCGCCGCCAAGTTGCGGACGGTGTCGTCGTAGAACTTGGCATCGTGGGTGGCGATGAGCGCCGCCGCGACCGGGCTCGAGGCAGCGAGCATCTGCGCGAGCTCGGTGGCGTTCGGCGGAATGCCCGCGATGCGGTTGTACATGCGCGTCGCCTGATTCGCGTTGACCTGCTGGGCCGACGCCGTTGTGCTCATGAGCGCCAGGGCGCCCGCGAACGCAGTCGCTTTAAGTGCGAGCTTTATTGCACGCGACATCGCCGCGTGACCTAGGATCTGCCTCATTGGTTTCTCCATCCCGTACTTCATGTTCACATCCACTCGACTGAGTTGCGGTTCTGACCTGGCGGCAATATAAACATCAATTCCGCCTGCAAAGAATGTCTCACCTGAACGACGTCGGCGTTTCGCGACAGTACCGAGCGCCGACCACGCACCTATATTGTGAGATGTGAAGTGCAAGAATCGGCTACGTATTGCTCAGAAAAGAGAACGTAACCAAGCTCTTCTGTGAGTGGGTTAACAGATTGCTCGTGCGTGTCGAACGAAGATGCTCATATGTGTCCATTAAGTTCAATGTTCGATGCGCATCCGCCGATGGGTCGAGGACCTCGAGGATAGGTAACCGCATATGAACATTTTCAACCGTCGTGAATTCGGTCACGGTTTGCTCAAGGCTGCCGCGCTCGCCTTGCCTCTCTCTTTGATGATCGGCTGCAGCAGCGCGCCCACCGGCAACGCGCCCGGCGTCGCCGGTGGACAATCGTTGACGCCCGGAATCACCAACTACCCGATGGTGTACGTGAAGCAGCCGGTGCTCACCACGACCACCAACAAGCAGAATAAATCCGCGACGCCCTCGGACATCGACGCGCGCGATCTCATCACCTCGATCACCGGGAGTGATCTGTACGTGCGCGATACCGCGAGCGCCGGCAGCCCGGAGACCAACGTCACCGCCTCCATCACCATGGGACAGGGAGCGGTGCGCGATCTCGACGTCTCCATCGACGGCACCAAGGTGGTGTTCTCGCTGCGCCTGCCCTTGAACCCGCAGCTCGCGAACGATGACCCGAAGCAGCCGAACTGGAAGATCTATCAGTACGACGCGACCACCAAGACCGTCACTCAGCTCACCACGGATGACGTCACGTCGGGTCACGACGTCGGCGCCCACTATCTACCGGACGGGCGCATCATCTTCTCCTCGACGCGCCAGGTCGCCACGCAGGCAATCCTCCTGGATGAGGGACGCCCGCAGTACCAGGCGGTGACCACGGATCAGCAGCAGCCCATCTTCCTGCTCCACGTCATGAACGCGGACGGCAGCGACATGCATCAGATCAGCTTCAACACCAATCACGATTTCGCGCCCTCGGTGCTCGCCAGCGGCCAGGTCGTGTTCTCGCGCTGGGACACCGAGAACGGCGGCGAGATCAGTCTGTACGTCACCAACCCCGACGGCACGGGTCTGCAGCTTTTCTATGGAGCCAACAGCCACGCCACCGGCGCGAACATCGCCGGCACCAATAACAACGTGATTCAATTCCTCAACGCCCGTCAGCGCGCCGACGGTACGCTGCTCGCCATCGCCCGGCCGTTCTTGGGCACGCAGCTCGGCGGCGACATCGTCGACATCAACGCCAATCAGTTCGTCGAGATCAATCAGCCGAGCTCCCCGACCAGCACCGCCAAGGCACCGGGACAGACGAGCGCCACCGCCTTAGGCGTCACCACGGATGCGGACATGCCCTCGGCTGGCGGCCGGTTCTATTCAATGTATCCGCTGTACGACGGCACCAACCGCATGCTGGTGAGCTGGGCGCCGTGCCTCATCGAGAATACCGACGGCACCACCTCCGTGTGCAGCAGCTCGAACACGACGGGTGCCAACGTCAAGCTGGCGCCGCCGCAGTACACGGTATGGATCTACGATTTCGGCGCGGGCACCTTGAGCCCGCTGCTCTCGGCCGAGCAAGGCGTCGAGATCGTCGAGCCGATCATCCTTCAGGCCCGCACGCCGGCGCCCACCTATATTCCGGACTTCACGCCGGCCAACCCGGCCGAGCAGGCCCTGGTCAATGACGAAGTGGGCATCCTCAATATCTCGAGCGTGTACGACTTCGACGGCGTCGATACCGCGAAGCCGAGCATCGCGGCTCAGGCCGATCCGGCCAACGCCAGCTTCTACACCCGGCCGGCACGCTTCGTGCGCATCGAGAAAGCGGTCGAGATCCCGCCCAAGACGGTGCGCAAGATCAACCAGTCTGCCTTCGGCCCCGCCGGCATGGGGATGCGCGAGATCCTGGGCTATGCGCCGGTACAGCCGGACGGCTCCGTGCAGATCCAGGTGCCGGCCAACGTGCCGTTCATAGTCGACGTGCTCGACGCGAACGCACGCCGCATCACCGCGCAGCACACGAGCTGGATGCAGGTGATGCCCGGCGAGACCAAATCCTGCAACGGCTGTCACACGGCCGGCAATCTCACCGATCCCTCCCACGGCCGCGGCGGCCTCACCGTGGCGGTCAACCAGGGCGCCCCGACCACGGGCGAGCCCTTCCCCAACACGTATAGCGCGCTCTTTGCGAATCAGGGCGAGACGATGGCGCAGACCTTGGCGCGCATCAGCTGCGAGACCGGCAGCGCGCTCGGGAACCTGGCCGAGCCCAAAACGCAGCCGTGCTCCAATATCCTGACGACCGACGTGGTCTACGCGCCGATCTGGACCGTCGGTGTGACCACGCCCCAGGCCGACACCTACATCGATTTGCCTTACGGCACGAGTGTCACGAACGCGACGAACCTGGGCATTCCGAGCACGCCGCCGACCAACCCCAACTGCGCGATCTGGACCGCCCAGTGCCGCATCACGATCCACTACGCGAACGCCAATTCGAACCCGGCGCAGCTGTTCATCCAGAACCTGTGGAACAGCGCGACGCGCGTGGCGACGGTGAACGGCGTGGCGAATACTTCCGTGACGTGCACCAACTGCCACAACACGGTGAATCTGCAGAACAAGGTCCAGGTTCCCGCAGGACAACTCGATCTCACCGGCGGTACGAGCGGGGCGAACGTGGTGACGCCCGACCCGACGTTGGTCACGTCTTATCAAAATGTCCTGTCGCAACATTTCGAATTGACGCTTAATATGGGCGTCCTGCAGGAATTGACCGTGACTAATCCCGGCCCTCCGCCAACGCAGGCTCCGGTGCTGCTGCCGGCGCCCATGGTGGCGGGGGATGCGGCGGCTTCCACGGCGTTCCTGCGGATGTTCGATGGGAGCTTCCATGATCCCGTGCTCGATCACACGGGATACATGACGATCGGGGAGTTGCGTTTGGTCTCGGAATGGTTGGACATCGGCGGCCAGTTCTACAACGATCCGTTCGTCGCCCCGGCGATGTGACCTAGCGATATGACCTGATGAGACGTCTGCTTGGGCTCATTCTGCTGTTGCAGACGCTGCATATCGGAATCGCACAAGCTGCGAAGCGTCCGCTGCTGCAACTGGTGGTGACCGCCCCGTACCTGGAGATGCACTCCGGTCCGGGACGCGGTTTTCCCGTCGTCTATGTGGTCGGCCGGGACGAGATCGTCACGGTGCTTTACAGCCGGACCGACTGGTACAAGGTACGGGCTCCGCACGGCGCGGAAGGGTGGGCGCGGCGACAGGATCTCGCGATCACGAAGCTCGCCGACGGCGAGCCGGCGCCCATCCCACCCTACCCTGACTTCGCCAGCCATCGCTGGGAGTTCGGGGCCGGGTACGGGGTGTACAACCGCCAGAACTTGGTGACTTCCTATGTCGACTTTGGCATCACCGACAGTATCGACATCGAGGCCGTGCTGCAGCAAGCGCTCGGCACGCTCGACAACCGGGTGGTGGCGACGGTCGGCCTGCGGCATACCTTCATTCCCGAGTGGAAGTGGTTCTCGCCGACGGCCGGTCTCGGCATGGGCTACCAGCACATCGTCGACAAGGTCCCGCCCGCACCGCTCGAGAACAGCAACCAAATGGCGTACGTATCGCTCGGCGCCCGAGGATTCATCACCCGGCGCTTCATGTGGCGTGCGGATTGGCGCCACTACGTGGTCTTCAACAATTTGAACGTCTACGAGGATCTGGAAGAATGGAAAGTCGGCTTTGCAGTGTTCTTTTAGCGGCAGCGCTGCTGTCCGGCTGCGGCTGGTTCCATCGCGGCGACAAGAAGCCCGTGCAGGTGACCGTCGAAGAGCCGGGGGCCGAGCCGACCATCGTCGAGCCCCAGGTCACGCGGCGCGTCGTGAAGACCCCGAAGATCAAGGCCAAGGACTTCGAGATGGGGGCGTACTTCGGTGCCCTCAGCATCGAGGACTTCGGCACCAATCCCGTCTACGGTATCCGCGCGGCTTACCACGTGACGGAGGACTTCTTCCTGGAAGGGTACCTCGCGCGCTCGAAGGCCGGACTGAGCAGCCTCGAGGAGACATTTCCCGCGATCACGGTCCTCAGCAACTCTGGGAGGCAGTTCACGTACTACGACCTGGACGTGGGCTACAACGTACTGCCCGGTGAGGTGTTTCTCGGGCGAGGACGGGCCTTTAATACGGCGCTCTACGTCACGGCCGGCATGGGCGATGTGAAGTTCGCCGACCAGGACCAGTTTGCGCTGAATTTCGGCGTGGGCACTCGCATCTTGATCACCGATTGGCTGGCTGTGCATCTGGACGTCCGCGATCACGTGTTCGAATCCGACTTGTTCGGGGTCGACAAGAACGTCCACAACATAGAAGGCACATTGAGTTTGACCACATTTTTCTAGGTTCGACTACGATTCTCATAGGAGAGATCAATGCAAAGCTCTACCATTAAGATCTTGAAGCGCTGCGCGATGGCCGCCCTCGTCCTCGCCTCCACCGCGTTCGCCGCCGATGCCGGCGGTCCCGCGCCCGCGTTTACACTCACTGCCGTGACGGGCGAGCAGTCCGGCTTGAACCAGTACAAGGGCCAAGTGGTGATGGTGAATTTCTGGGCGACCTGGTGCGGACCGTGCCAGCAGGAAATGCCGCTGCTCGACCAGATGTATAAGAAGTACAAACCCGCGGGCTTCACGCTCATCGGGGTGAACGTCGACAAGGAGGCGCCGCCCGTGAAGGAGCTGCTCGCGCGCAAGCCCGTGAGCTTCCCCGTGCTGCTCGACCCGGCGAACCAGGTCAGCAAGACCTACCACGTGGATGAGATGCCGAGCTCGGTCATCATCGATCGCAAGGGCGAGATCCGCTACATTCACCGCGGCTACCGTCCGGGCGACGAGAACGAGTATCAGGATCGCATCCGCCAGCTCATTCGGGAGTAGCTCATGCGCCGCCTCCCCCCCGCGCTGCTCGCGGCTTGCGTCCTCATGACGGCCGCTTGCAGCGGCATTCAACCTTGGGTCAAGCCGTACGAGCGCGACCGCCTGGCTGATCCGATCATGGCCTGGGATCGAGACGCGATCTCCTCAGCCTACCTGGATCACATCCGGGAGGCCCGCGAGGGATCGCGCGGCGCCAGCGGCAGCGCGGGCGGCGGTTGCGGCTGCAACTGATGAGTTCGGAGTCCGCGCGACGCATTCTTGGACGAGTGGCAGTGCTGACCGCGCTGCTGCTCGTCCGGGCGACCTGCGCGGACGTCCTGCCCGACGACCGGGCGGACCTGTTCTATTCGAAGTACAGCGGCGGCGGGATGGACATCACCGGCGAGTCGGTGCTGGTGCGCAAGAAGTTCACCGAGAACTTCGCGGTCGAAGGCAGCTATTTCGTCGACAACGTGAGCGGCGCGTCCATCGACGTGCTCTCCCAGGCCAGCCAAATC
>JBEKVP010000011.1:0-14782 GCA_049513935.1 Steroidobacteraceae bacterium | reverse complement strand
CCTCCGGGGCGTCGTATCGCAGCAGCTCATACCCAAAGCCGACAAGAAGGGCCGCGTGGCGGCCCTCGAGATCCTGATCAATACGCCCGCGATCGCCAATCTGATTCGCCAGGGCAAAATGGACCAGTTGGAGAACGGCATGCAGACCGGATCCGCCTCCGGCATGCGCCTCATGGACACGGCCATCCAAGGGCTGCTCGAGCAGCGCCTCATCAGCGGCAAGGACGCCTACAAAAAGGCCATCAACAAATCTCGCTTCGAGCAATATCGCGAGGCGTCGTAGCGCGAAAAGCCGCCGCTATCGCGGTAAACTCCCGCGGATGGCGCGCAATCTATTCGTTACCACGGCCTTGCCCTATGCCAACGGCCCGTTCCACATCGGGCACATCATGGAGTACATCCAGGCCGACATCTGGGTTCGCTTCCAGCGGATGGTCGGCAACGCCGTGCATTTCGTCTGCGCCGACGACGCGCACGGCGCGCCGATCATGCTCAAGGCCGAGGCCGAGGGCATCTCGCCTGAGGCGCTGGTCGCGCGCATCGCGGCGGGGCGACCCAGATACCTCGACGGCTTCCACATCAGCTTCGATCATTGGTATTCCACGGACTCTCCGGAGAACACGGAGCTTTCCCAGGACATCTACCGCCGGCTGAAGGCCGCGGGGCTCATCTACGTCAAAGCGGTCGAGCAGTTCTACGATCCCGTGAAGGCCATGTTCCTGGCGGACCGTTACATCAAGGGTGAGTGCCCGAACTGCCACGCGAAAGACCAGTACGCGGACGCCTGCGAGGTCTGCAGCATCGTCAACTCGCCCACCGATCTGATCAACCCCTATTCGACGCTGTCCGGCGCGAAGCCGCTGATGAAAACCTCCGACCACTTTTTCTTCCGGTTGTCGGATCCGAAGTGCGTCGAATTTCTCAGCGCCTGGCTCGACACACCCGGACGACTCCAGCCGCAGGTGGTCAACAAAGCCCGTGAGTGGCTCTCCGGATCCGGCGAGGAGGCGCTCGGCGACTGGGATATCTCGCGCGACGCCCCCTACTTCGGGATCCCGATCCCGGACGCGCCCGGCAAGTTCTTCTACGTGTGGCTGGACGCGCCGATCGGCTATCTCGCCGCGCTCAAGAACTACTTCACCACCGGCAAGGCGAAAGCCCGCGGCGAATCGCGCACGTTCGAGCAATTTCTCCAGGCAAGCGACACCGAGCAGCTGCATTTCATCGGCAAGGACATCATCTACTTTCACACGCTGTTCTGGCCCGCGATGCTGAAGTTCGCGGGCCCGCCCTACAAGGTGCCCGATCACGTGTACGCCCACGGCTTCATCACGGTTTCGGGCGAAAAGATGTCGAAGTCCCGCGGGACCGGCATCAGCCCGCTGCGCTATCTCGAGATCGGGATGAGTCCGGAGTGGCTGCGCTATTACATCGCCGCCAAGCTGAATGCGAACGTCGAGGACCTCGACTTCAACCCCGACGACTTCGTCGCGCGGGTGAACAGCGATCTGATCGGCAAGTACATCAACATAGCGAGCCGGGCCGCCAATTTCATCACCAAGCATTTTGGCGGGGAGCTCGAATACGGCGGCGACGCCGGAGACCTCGCGACGGAGGCGCGCGGCCTCGCGGCGGCGGTCGCCGCGCACTACGAGGGGCGCGAGCTCGGCAAGGCGATGCGCGAGCTCATGGGCCATGCGGATCGAATCAATCACGACTTCGATTCGCATCAGCCGTGGGTTCTCGCCAAGGATCCGCTCAAGCGCGCAGAGCTTCAAGCCGTGTGCTCGCGGGCGCTGGCAGGCTTCAAGCTGCTGAGCGTCCTCATCGCGCCCGTGTTGCCGGAGCTCGCCCTGCGCGCCGCGCGCGAGCTCTTCGGGCTTGACCGGCCTTTCACCTGGAGCGATGCGGCGGTGCTGCCCGCGCGAGTCAACCCGTACCGGCACCTGATGACTCGTGTCGATCCCAAGCAGCTCGATGCGCTGTTCGACGTGGACAAGGAGCCGGCGGCGGCGCAGGCGCACCCTCGGCCCAACGCGGCCAAACCGGCGTCGACGCCGCCGGCCGCCGCCGCGGATGCCGCTCCGGCGCCCAATGCCGCCGCGCTCGAGGGCAACAACCTGATTTCGATCGACGAATTCCTGCGCGTCGATCTGCGCGTGGCCCGAGTCGTGAGCGCGGAGCAGGTCGCGGGCGCCGACAAGCTGCTGAAACTGCGGCTCGACGTGGGCGAGCTCGGCGAGCGGGAGATCTTCGCGGGCATTCGCGCCGCCTACGACCCGGCGGTGCTCATCGGCCGCATGATCGTGGTGGTGGCGAACCTGGAGCCCCGGAAAATGCGCTTCGGCGTGTCCGCCGGCATGATGCTCGCGGCGGGCCCCGGTGGGGCGGAGATTTTCGTGTTGTCGCCCGATGCCGGCGCGGCGCCCGGCATGCGGGTCAAGTAGTCGTATGGACGCGCGCGCAGCGGCGGGCGCAGCGGCGCGCGCAGCGGATGCGGCACGCATCGATGCGTTGCTCCCGCAGACCCAGTGCACGCGTTGCGGGTATCCGGGATGCCTGCCCTACGCTTCGGCCATCGCCGCGGGCGAGGCCGAAATCAATCAATGCCCCCCGGGCGGCGGCGCCACGATTCAGGCGCTGGCCGAGCTTCTCGGCCGCGAGTTCCGTCCGCTGAACCCGGCGAACGGCGTCGAATCGCCGCCGCGCGTGGCGTTCATCGACGAGCAGCGCTGCATCGGCTGTGCGCGCTGCCTGCCGCCTTGCCCGGTCGACGCGATCGTCGGCGCCGCCAAATACCTGCACACCGTACTCGCCGACCGCTGCACCGGCTGCGAGCTCTGTTTGGCTCCGTGCCCGGTCGACTGCATTGAAATGCGGCCGGTCTCCGCGCCTGTGCCGGCCGCGCTCAACCGCCGGCGCTACGAGGCGCACAGCGCGCGGCTCGCGGCCCAGGCCGAGGAGCGCCGGCAAGAGCTTGCGGCGATGAAGGCGGGCGCGTCTTCAGCCAACGCGATGCCCCCGCCGTGAACCCCGCCAAACGGCGCGCCATCTTCGAACGCTTCCGCAAGGCGAATCCGGCGCCGCGCGGCGAACTGCACTACCGAACACCGTTCGAGCTGCTGATCGCCGTCATCCTCTCGGCACAGGCGACCGACAAGAGCGTGAACAAGGCGACCCTAGGACTTTACCGGGTCGCCAATACGCCCGCCGCGCTTCTCGCTTTGGGGGTCAAGGGACTGACGCCATACATCCAATCGATCGGTCTGTTCAACTCCAAGGCGAAGAACATCATCGCGACCTGCGAGGAGTTGGTGTCGCAGTACGGGGGCGAAGTGCCGCGCACACGCGAGGCGCTCGAGCAATTGCCGGGCGTCGGCCGCAAGACCGCGAACGTGGTCTTGAACACCGCGTTCGGGGAGCCCACCATCGCTGTCGATACGCACATCTTCCGAGTCGCCAACCGCACCGGTCTCGCGCCGGGCAAGACCGTGCGCATCGTGGAGGACAAGCTCCTCAAGTTCGTGCCGGCGGAGTTTCTCAAGGACGCCCACCACTGGCTGATCCTGCACGGCCGCTACGTGTGCACTGCGCGCAATCCGGGCTGCCCGCGCTGCCTGATCGCGGATCTGTGCGAATATCGGCACAAGACCAAGGCGCCGGCGCCGTGACACGCGGGAAGCTGGCACCATGACGTCCGGCGATTCATCCGAGGGCTCGGCGATTGGCGGCTATACCCGCGAGCAGTTGCGGCAGAGCTATGCCGACGCCTGGCGCAAGTATCTCGCCCGCGCACCACTCACGCCGCTCGAATCGCTGATCACGGACGTGATCGCGCTGCATCCGGAATACCATTCCGTGGTCGCAGATTCGGCCGGCGGGGTGAGGCATGAACCCCTGGCCGCGGATCCCCGGGAGAATCCGTTTTTACATATGGGGCTGCACATCGCGGTGCGCGAGCAAATCGCCATCGACCGGCCTCCGGGAATCCGCGATCTTCACCGCGCGCTCGAGGTGCGGCTCGGCGATGAGCACGGCGCGGAGCATGCGCTCATGGAGGCTTTGGCCGAGACGCTCTGGGAGGCGCAGCGCGGCGGCCGGCCGCCCGATGAGAAGCGCTATCTCGAGCTCGCGCGCCGGGGCTAGTGCCGCAGAGCCCGAGCTCGCACCCCGAGCGCTGATCGGGTGAATGTTAAGCAAGTTTCATGCGCCCTTCATAGGCCGCGCAACCCCGGGGCCGCTATCCTCGAACGCCAATCAGCACGTCGATGGTGGCGCGACACGCAGCCTGCCGCCGCGTCGAGCTCGAGGATCACTCATGCGTGTCTTGATTCCGGCCATCACCGTCTGCCTGCTACTGCTTGCCGGAGGCAGCGTAACGTCAACCTCGACCGCACAGAGCCAACTCGCGGCGCCCGCGGCTCCTGCGCTGCCGCCCGCGGCTGCGACGGGCACGCCCGACAACGATGCGGCGGCCAGACACGCCAAGCGGACCGCTTGCCTCAAGCAAGCCCGTGCAAAGAAATTGGTGGGCGCGCAGAGGACGGCCTACATCAAGGATTGCACCGCCGCCCCTTGAGGTTGCGCATCGTCGGCCGGCGCGATGGCTTGCGGCGCGATCACTTCTTGGGAATATAAAGATCCGTCAACGTCCCCTCGAACGCCTCCGCCGAGAATGCGACCGTCTCGGAGAGCGTCGGATGGGCATGGACGGTCAGGCCGATATCCGCGGCATCAGCGCCCATCTCGAGGGCGAGCGCGACCTCGGCGATCAAATCGCCGGCGTTCGTGCCGACGATCCCCCCGCCGATCACCCGATGGGTGTTCTTGTCGAATAAGAGCTTGGTGAATCCCTCATCGCGATTGAGCGCAAGCGCGCGGCCGCTCGCGGCCCAGGGGAACATCCCCTTCCCATAGTCCATCCCCCCGGCCTTCGCCTCGGCCTCGGTGACACCCACCCAAGCGATCTCGGGATCGGTGTAGGCAACCGACGGAACGCCGCGGGCGTCGAAAGAGGACTTGTGTCCCGCGGCCACTTCCGCCGCCACTTTCGCTTCGTGAGAGGCCTTGTGCGCCAGCATCGGCGCCCCCGCGATATCGCCGATGGCAAAGATGTGGGGCACGTTGGTGCGCATTTGCTTGTCGACGGCGATGATGCCGCGCTTGTCCACCGCGACGCCGGCGGCGGCGGCATCGACGGCGTTGCCGTTCGCGCTCCTGCCGACCGCGACGAGAACTCGATCGAACTCCTGGGGGGCGGGCACGTCGGGGCCCTCGAACGTGGCGAGCAACCCCTCGGCGCGCGCCTCGAGCTTCGCCACGCGGGTCTTGGTCATGATGCGCGCGTAGCGCTTCTCGATACGCTTCTGCAGGGGGCGCACGAGGTCGCGATCGGTGCCCGGCATCAGCCCGTCGCAGAGCTCAACGACCGTCACCGTGGTCCCCAGGCCATCGTAAACGCAGGCCATCTCGAGACCGATGATTCCCCCGCCGATCACCAGCAGGCGTTTGCAGTCCTCGGGCAGCTCCAGCGCGCCGGTCGAGTCGATGATGCGCGGATCGTCGGGCAAGCCCGGCAGGCGCACCGATTCGGACCCCGCCGCGATGATGCACTGCTTGAAGTCGACGCGCTTCAGGCCCTCAGCGGACTTGAGCTCCAGGGAGTGCGGGCCGACGAATTTCGCCTCGCCGCGCAGCACGTCCACCTTGCGCTGTTTCGCGAGCAGGCTGAGCCCGCTGGTGAGCCGCGTCACGACGCGATTCTTCCAAGCGCGCAACTCTTCGCGATTGATTCGGGGCGGCGCAAACACGATGCCGCACGACTCCATTTCGGCCGCATCCTCGATCACTTTGGCGGCGTGCAAGAGCGCCTTGGAGGGGATGCACCCGACGTTGAGGCACACGCCCCCGAGCATCGGCCAGCGCTCGATGAGGGTCACCTTGAGCCCGAGGTCCGCGGCCCGAAAAGCCGCTGTGTAGCCTCCCGGCCCTGCTCCGAGCACGACCAGATCGAGCGCACCGGCGGGTGCGGCAGGGGTCTCGCGCGCCTGCGCCCGCGCCGCCGGGGTCGCAGCGGCTGCCGGAGTCGCAGCGGGTGCCGGAGTCGCAGCGGGTGCAGGAGTCGCAGCGGGTGCAGGAGTCGCAGCGGGTGCAGAGGTCGCAGCCGGCGCAGGGGTTGGAGCCTCGCCCGCAGGTGCCGCCGGCTTGGCCTCGGACGCGCCGTCTTCCGCGGTCAGGGTCGCGATGACGGTGCCCACCGACACCTGCTCGCCCTTCTTCACGGCGATCGAGGCCACCGTGCCGGCCGCGGTCGACGGGACGTCCATGGAGGCCTTGTCGCTCTCGAGCGTGATGAGCGGATCGTCCACGCGCACCACACTCCCCACCTTCACCAGCACATCGACCACGGTGACCCCGTGGGCTTCTCCGAGGTCGGGAACCCGTACCTCGATTTGGCTCATAGCAGCGCCTTCACGTCGCCCAGCGTTTGGCTTAAGGATACGACGAATCGCGCCGCCTCCGCGCCGTCGATGACCCGGTGATCGTAAGACAGCGACAGAGGCAGCATGAGCCGCGGCACGAACGAGCCCCTGTCGAATACCGGTTTGTGACTCGACCGGGACACGCCGAGGATCGCGACCTCCGGAGCGTTGATGATCGGCGTGAACGCCGTGCCGCCGATACCGCCGAGACTCGAGATGGTGAACGAGCCGCCTTGCATCTCAGCGGCGGTGAGTTTGCCGGCGCGCGCCTTCTCCGAGAGGGCCGCGAGAGCGCGCGCGATGTCGAACAGGTTGCCGCGATCCGCGTCGCGGATCACCGGCACCACGAGCCCGTTCGGCGTGTCCGCGGCGAATCCGATGTGAAAGTATTTCTTGAGGACGAGGTTCTCGCCCGAGGCATCGAGGGACGCGTTGAACCGCGGAAATTTCTTGAGCGCCGCGATGCAGGCTTTGACGATGAAGGCGAGCGGCGTGAGCCGCACGCCCTCCTGCGTCGCCTTGCCCTTGAGCGCGACCCGCGCGATATCGAGGTCGGTGATATCGGCGTCCTCGTGCTGCGTCACGTGCGGCAGGTTGATCCAGCTCGCCTGCAGACGGGCGCCGGAGATGCGTTGGATGCGCGACAGCGGCTTGACTTCGACCGCGCCGAATTTCGCGAAGTCGACTTCCGGTATCTTGGGCAGAGCTGCCGCGGCGGCGGGCGCGGGCGACGTCAGCAGCCGCTTCACGTGCGCCTTCACATCCTCGTGACTGATGCGCCCCTTCGGCCCGGTTCCTTGAATTTTGCCGAGATCCGCGCCGAGCTCGCGGGCGAACTTGCGCACCGATGGGCTTGCGTACGCGGTCGAGAAGGCCTTTTCGTCGATCGAGCCGCCGTCTGCGGCGGAGCGGGCCGGGACTGCAGCGGCCGGCGGCTCGGCGGCGCGCGCGCTGGGCGGTGCGGCCTCCGTCCCCTTCGCCGGCGGCGGAGTGCTGGGCGCCGGCGCCGGCTCCTCGTGCCGCGCCGGCTTCGATGCGCCGGAGGCCTTGAGCACGGGCGGCGGCTCCGCGGCACTCGGCGGCTCCGCGGCACTCGGCGCCTTCGCGGCACTCGGCGCCTTCGCTGCGGGCGGCGGCTCCGCTGCGCTCGGCGCTTCCGCCCCCGCTGTGGGCGGCGGCTTTTGCGCCGCGCCTTGGCCTTCAGCGTCGCCGTCGAGCAAGAGAATCAAGCTGCCCTCGGAAACCTTATCGCCTTTTTTGACTTTCACCTCGGCGATGCGGCCGGCCGACGGCGCCGGCACGTCCATGGCGGCTTTCTCGGTTTCCAGGGTGATCAGCGGCGTCTCTTTCTCGATCTGCTGGCCGTTCCCGACCAGCACGTCGATCACGCTCACATCCTTGAAGCCGCCGATGTCGGGGACCAAGACCTTGACGGGGTTTGCCATGATCAGACCGACAGCGGATTGGGTTTTTCGGGATCGATGTCGAAGGTCTTCATCGCCTTGGTCACCGTGCGCACGTCGATCTTACCGTCGTCCGCCAGCGCCTTGAGCGCGGCCACGATGACGTAGTGGCGGTCGACCTCGAAGAATCGGCGCAGCTCCGCGCGCGAATCGCTGCGTCCGAATCCGTCGGTCCCGAGCACGGAATAACGTCCTGGGATCCACTGCCGGATCTGATCGGGCACGATTTTCATGTAGTCGGTCGCAGCGACGAACGGTCCTTCACGATCGCCGAGCGCCTGCCGGATGTAGCTCTGCTTCGGGGTCTCGGTCGGATGCAGCAGATTCCACCGCTCGATGGCGAGCGCGTCCTTGCGCAGCTCGCTGAAGCTCGTCACGGAGTACACGTCGGCCGGCACGCCGAAGTCCTTTTCGAGGAGCTCGGCCGCCGCCAGCACCTCGCGCAAAATGGTTCCCGAGCCGAACAGCGTGACCCGCACCTTGCCGCGGCCTCCGATGTGCAGGAGGTACATGCCGCTCAAGATGCCCGCCGCCACGCCGGCCGGCATCGCCGGATGAGCGTAATTCTCGTTCATGCAGGTGATGTAGTAGAAAACGCTTTCCTGTTCCTGATACATGCGGCGCAGGCCGTCCTGAACGATCACCGCCAGCTCGTAGGCGTAAGCCGGGTCGTACGCCACGCAGTTCGGCAGCGCCGTCATGACCAGCTGGCTGTGTCCGTCCTGGTGCTGCAGACCCTCACCCGCAAGCGTGGTGCGCCCGGCGGTGCCGCCGACCAAAAATCCGCGCGCCTGGCTGTCGCCCGCCGCCCACATGAAATCCCCGACCCGCTGGAAGCCGAACATCGAATAGTAGATGTAGAACGGCACCATGCTCACGCCGTGATTCGAGTAGGCAGTCGCAGCCGCGATCCATGAGCACAGGCTTCCCGCCTCGTTGATGCCTTCCTCGAGAATCTGGCCCTGCTTGTCCTCGCGGTAGAACATGAGCTGATCGGCATCCTGCGGCGTGTAGAGCTGGCCCACCGAGGAGTAGATGCCGACCTGGCGGAACATGCCTTCCATGCCGAAGGTGCGCGCTTCGTCGGGGATGATCGGAACGATGTGCCTGCCGATGTTCTTGTCCCGGACCAGGGTAGTAAGGATGCGCACCAGCGCCATGGTGGTCGAGATCTCGCGGTCTTGCGTGCCCTCGAGCAGCGCGCTGAAGGCTTCGAGCGGCGGCACCACGAGCGGGGGCGCGCTGTCGCTGCGCGCCGGGAGATAGCCGCCGAGCTCGGCGCGGCGCGCCTGCAGGTATTGCATCTCCTCGCTCTCGGGCGCCGGCTTGCGAAACGAGAGACCCGCGATCTCCTCGTCGGAAATCGGGATGTTGAAGCGGTCGCGAACCGCCTTGAGATCCTCGTCGCCGAGCTTTTTCTGCTGGTGCGCGACGTTCAGTCCCTCGGCCGACTTGCCGAGCCCGAATCCCTTCACCGTTTTCGCAAGGATGACCGTGGGCGAGCCCTTGTTCGCCACCGCGGCGGCGTACGCCGCGAAGACCTTTTGCGGATCGTGGCCGCCGCGGTTCAAACGCCAGATCTCCTCATCGGACATGTTGGCGACCATTTCCTTGAGCTCGGGGTACTTGCCGAAGAAATGCTCGCGCGTGTATGCGCCGCCCTTTGATTTGAAATTCTGATACTCGCCGTCGACGCACTCTTCCATCAAGCGCTTGAGCAGCCCTTTCTGGTCACGCGCGAGCAAGGGATCCCAACGCGATCCCCACAGGACCTTGATCACGTTCCACCCGGCGCCGAGGAAAGCCGCCTCGAGCTCCTGGATGATCTTGCCGTTGCCGCGTACCGGTCCGTCCAGGCGCTGCAGATTGCAGTTGATCACGAATATGAGGTTGTCGAGCTTCTCGCGCACCGGCATGGTGAGCGCGCCCATCGACTCGGGCTCGTCCATCTCGCCGTCGCCCAAGAACGCCCAGATTTTCCGATCCGACGGCGCGGCGATCCCGCGATGCTCCAGATAACGCACGAACCGCGCCTGAAAGATGGCCATCATCGGGCCCAAACCCATCGACACCGTCGGGAACTGCCAGAAGTCCGGCATGAGCCACGGATGCGGATAGGAGGACAAGCCGCCGCCGCGCACCTCTTGGCGAAAGCGCTGCAGCTGACCCTCGTCGAGGCGGCCCTCGAGATAGGCGCGCGCGTAAATGCCCGGTGTGGAATGGCCCTGCATGAACACCATGTCGCCGGGATGAGCGGCGCTGCGTGCGCGCCAGAAGTGATTGAATCCCACCTCGTAGAGCGTCGCTGCCGAGGCGTAGCTCGCGATGTGGCCGCCGTACTCGGAGCTCGTGCGGTTGGCTTGCACCACCATGGCGAGCGCGTTCCAGCGCATGTAGGCCTCGTTGCGCAGCTCGAGCGAACGGTCGCCCGGGTAATCGGGCTCCTGGGCCCGCGAGATCGTATTGAGATACGCGGTGTTCGGCTTGAAGGGCAGATACGCGCCGGACCGGCGTGTGAAGTCGACCAGTTTCTCGAGCAGAAAATGCGCTCGGGCCGGACCCTGAGCACGCATGACCGACTCGATCGACTCGAGCCACTCCTGCGTCTCCGTGGGGTCGATGTCTTCGTAGGGCGATTGTTGCGTCATAGGTGGATACCTTGGCCTAGCGGCACGCGCCCATGCAGGTGCCCACGTGTCCTGCTAAGATGGCGGACACGTTACAGCGCCCCAGCGCCATGTGAAAGAGCGCACTATCTTCGGGGTTTGGTTTTTCTCGGTCAAGCAAAGGGGTACAGCCGATTCGTCTGCCCGTCAACTCCTTGCTGGTCCCGGTCCGGCAAATCGCCGCACGGGTGCCGCCCTCCAAGCTCGCTCGATATTCCGCCGCAGTCGTCTTCCTGCCGTTGAAACCCTCCGCCCGGGACTGGGCCGCCTTGCCCCACGGCGCGTTGCTGCGCGAGCTGTATGCGAGAAAGGTTCGCAAGGAAGGCGATTGCTGCCAGCTGCGCGTGGGCGCCCGCGCCGAGACTCTGCTCGTCGCCGCCTGCTTGGCCGCTCATGCGAGCCCTTTCGAGCGTCTGCAGGCTGCAGGCAAGCTCGCGCGACCGCTGCTCGATTGCGAGCCGCAATCGCTCCTTCTGTGGCAGCAGGGCTGCGCCGAGGAGCCGGTGCACGCGATGTTCCATGCCGCCGTTGCGGCCGTCCAGGCCGCGGCGTTTCGCCTGGCTACTTTCAAGAGCAAGCCCAAGCCCCGCACCGCGCTCGCGCGGTTCGACATCGCGATCCACGGTAAGCTGCCGCAGCTCGAGCACACGCTCGCATCGTCGGCGGGCAACAACATCGCCCGCTGGCTCACCGCGCTGCCGCCGAACACGCTCGACGCGTCGGGCTACCGGCGGATTCTCAAGGATCTCGCCCGGCGCTTGCGCCTCGGCTACGAGTTCTACGGCGAGGGCCGTCTCAAGCGGCTCGGCGCCGGGGCTTTTCTGGCGGTCTCCCAGGGCAACGCCGCGCGCGATGCGGGCATCGTGCGCCTCACCTACCGGCCGCGCGGCACGGGCACCCCCTCGTTAAGCCTCGTGGGCAAGGGCATCTGCTTCGATACCGGCGGCACGAACTTGAAGCCGCACAAGAGCATGCTCGACATGCACACCGATATGGAGGGCAGCGCGGTCGCCGTCGGGAGCTTGTATGCGCTGCACTCATTGCGTTCGCCGCTCGCGGTCGACTGCTGGCTGGCGATCAGCGAGAACCGCATCGGGCCGCTCGCCTACAAGCCTCAGGATGTGGTGCGCGCTTTCAACGGCACGACCATTCAGGTGATTCACACCGACGCCGAGGGCCGCATGGTGCTCGCGGACACGCTGAGCCTCGCGGCACGCTCGAAGCCGCGCGCCATCATCGACTACGCGACGCTCACGGGCGCCTGCGTATACGCGCTCACGGAGCGTTACAGCGGGGCCTTCACCAATCGCCCCGAATCGCGCGATCTCATCGAGTCGGCCGGCGCCGAGAGCGGCGAACGCGTCTGGTGCTTCCCGATGGACAAGGACTTCGACACGGATATCGAGAGCGCCGTCGCCGATGTCATGCAATGTTCGCCCGATTCCAAGGGCGATCACATCCTGGCTGCGCGCTTCTTGAACCGCTTCGTCCCGAGAGAGGTCGCCTGGCTGCACTTGGACCTCGCGGCCGGCTCGCGGCACGGCGGGCTCGCTCACATCGCGACGGAAATCACCGGATTCGGCGTGCGCTATACGCTCGAGCTGCTGCGCCGTGGATGGCCGGCCGCTGCGCTCTAGCGATGGACACCCTGACGATATTGAGGCCCGACGACTGGCATGTGCATCTGCGCGATGGAGCCGCGCTCGCCTCCGTGGTGAGATTCACGGCCGAGCGCTTCGGCCGAGCCATCGTGATGCCGAATCTCAAACCCCCGATCGCGACCACGGCGCTCGCCGCCGCCTACTTGAGCCGCATCCGCGCCGCGCTGCCCGCGGCGAGCGGGTTCGTTCCGCTCATGACTTTGTATCTTACGGACACCACGCCGCCGGATGAGATCGACCGCGCAGCGGCGAGCGGAATCGTGCACGGAGTGAAGCTCTATCCGGCGGGCGCGACCACGCATTCGGATGCCGGCGTCACGGATATCCGCGAGACCTACGCGGTGCTCGATCGCATGCAGGAGCTCGGCGTGCCGCTGCTCGTGCACGGTGAGACGGCGCGCACGGACGTGGACGTCTTCGACCGCGAGACATACTTCATCGACGAGCTGCTCGCGCCGCTGGTCGAGCGGTTCCCCGGACTCAAAGTCGTGTTCGAGCACATCACCACGGCGCGTGCGGTCGAATTTGTCTCGGGCGCACGCGCGAGCGTCGCGGCGACCATCACGCCGCAACACCTCCTGCACAACCGCAACGCCATATTTGCGGGCGGCATCCGGCCTCATTACTACTGTCTGCCGATCCTCAAACGCGAGCGCGACCGCGAGGCGCTCGTGGCCGCGGCGACCGGCGGCAGCCCGCGCTTCTTCCTGGGTACGGACAGCGCGCCGCACGAGCGCCTCACCAAGGAGCACGCATGCGGCTGCGCCGGGATGTTCACCGCGCATGCCGCGATCGAGCTCTACGCCGAGATCTTCGACCAGGCGGGGCGCCTGGACCGCCTCGAGGGCTTCGCCAGCCGACACGGCGCGGATTTCTACGAGTTGCCGCACCATGCGGAGCGCATCACCTTGATCAAGGAGGCCTGGTCGCCTCCGGCCTTCTATGAATTCGCGGGCGGAAGCGTTGTGCCCTATCGCGCCGGCGAATCGATCGCCTGGCGCCTGGCGGCAGCCCGATGATGCAGCTTCCGCCCATCACGCTGGCGACGCGCTTTCGCGGCTTTCTGCCGGTGGTGATCGACGTCGAGACCGGCGGCTTCAACCCGCAAACCGATGCGTTGCTCGAGATTGCGGCCGTGCTCATCGAGATGCGCAGCGACGGCTCGCTCACCCGCGGCGTCACGCATCGTTACCACGTCGCGCCGTTTCCCGGGTCGAACCTCGAGCCGGCCTCGCTCGCCATCACCGGCATCGATCCGCATCATCCGCTGCGGCCGGCGATTCCCGAGGAGGACGCGTTGCAGCGGATATTCCGCGAGGTGCGCACTGCCGTGCGCACCGCCGAATGCACCCGCGCGGTGCTGGTCGGCCACAACGCGTTCTTCGACCTCAATTTCTTGAATGCCGCCGTGGCGCGCACTCAGATCAAGCGCAATCCCTTCCATCCCTTCTCGAGCTTCGACACGGCGACCTTGGGCGGCGTCGCTTTCGGTCAAACGGTGCTGATGCGCGCGACGCTCGCGGCCGGCCTCGAGTGGGATACGAGCTCCGCACACTCCGCCGCCTACGACGCCGAGCGCACCGCGGACCTATTCTGCGAGGTGTGCAATCAGTTTCAGGGAGTCTTCGATGCGAGCCGGCGGCGGCTGGCGGCGATGGGTCCGCTCGAGATCGAGCCCGCGAGCGAGGCGCCGCCGGAAGAGCCCCCGGACCGTTGAGGTCCGGAGGCTCGGATGGGAATCAGGCGGTGACCGCGCCCGCTTCGGCCAGAAGCTGTTTCAGCTCGCCACTCTTGTACATTTCGATGGCGATGTCGCAACCCCCGATCAGCTCGCCGTTGACATAGAGCTGCGGGAACGTGGGCCAGTTCGAATAAGTCTTGAGCGCCTCGCGCACTTCCGGATCCTCGAAAATATTCACGTGAGCGAACTCGGCCTTGCAGGCCCGCAGCGCCCCGACGGTCTGGGCGGAAAAACCGCATTGCGGGAAATCCGGGGTGCCCTTCATGTACAACACCACCGGCGCGGAGGCCAGCTGACTCTTGATCCGTTCAATCGCATTCATGGTCGATCTCCAAATTGATCATTTCGGTTTCGGCGCGCGTGCGGCCGCGCGCTCGGGCAGCTGCCGCAGCACTGCCCGCTGTTCGCCGGCCGATAGGCGCCCCCAGCCGGCGATCTCGCCAATTGTACGATAACAGCCGATGCAATATCCCCCCGCATCGAGGACGCACACGTTGATGCAGGGGGAAGCCGGGGGCGGTTCGCGCATCGATTGAAGTATTGGGGCCTGTTGCCTATTCTTCCAGCCCTGCCACCCCGATGACCGCCCTGCCACCCCCGAGGACCGATAAATAATGGCTGTGCCGCCCCTCCCCGCCGACCTTGCCCGGCAGGTCGAGCGGGCTTTGGATGAGGATATCGGAGGCGGCGACCTGACCGCGGCGCTCATCCCTGCGGGCACCCACGGCCGGGCGAGGGTCTCTACCCGGGAGCGCGCGATCATCTGCGG
>JBEKVP010000010.1:0-14885 GCA_049513935.1 Steroidobacteraceae bacterium | reverse complement strand
CCCCCTCTCCGGGGAGCACCCAATTGGGTCCCCAGAACGTCGGCCCCCAGAATCCGGATCTCACCCCGTGCAGCCAGTGGAACACCCCCGCAGCGCTGTCGCAGACCAACGCCGACGTGAATATGCACAACACGCTCGCGCAGATGACCCTGGCACTGCGGCCCCGGAACGATCTCACGGTCAATACGGGGTTCAAGTTCTATCGCCAGGCCTACTATAACGATTATCTCGCATACAACCCCTCGAACGGCTACTACGGATATATCGCAGAGAACGGCATAGACTTTCATGCCTACGGTTATCCGCTGGCCATCACAAACGGCGCATTTCCAGCAAACGGCACCGTCGTCTACGACCGAACTGCCCCGTATCTGCTCTCGATGGACGACTTCAATGCCTACGGGGGTTTGACCTGGAGGCCTTCCGCGCATGACACGTTCGGATTCACCTATACGTTTGACGAATATCGACCCACGAGCCGCGAGCGCGATTACGTCGATGACGACAGTATCAAGCTGACTTGGGTCGACAAGTCGCTTGGCTGGGTCACCTTTCGGGCCAACTATACGTTCCTGAGGCAAACCGGCGGCGTTTACAACAATGACGTCTACGGATATGCCTTCCTCGCTGCGGTGCCCGGCTTTGCCCAGGCGTACCCGAACTTCATGGCTGGTGCTGAAACCGTCAATCAGCTGCGCGAATACGACATCGACAACCGCACGGAAAACAAGCTCGATCTGATGAGCACATTCGCGCCGCGCGAGGACCTGACCGTCAGCGCGTCCGTTCGGGGAGACTGGAACAGCTATCCGGGGGTACTGATCGGGCGTACGGGCTACAACACCCTCGCGGCGCAGATCTCGACCGAGTGGACGCCGACAACGACCGACAGCGCCACTGCCTATATCGGCTACGATCACTCGGCTCTCGCGTTGGCGAACGTCGCCGGCGCGAGCGGCGGATGCGGCGACCTCGGTTGCGCGAATTATCCGCTTGCCAATCGCTGGTGGGAATCCGACAGTGAGCGCAACTACTCGGCCGGCGCAACCCTGCGTCATCGCATCGACCGCGCCACCTTCGATCTGAATTGGAGCTATATCTACGCACGGGGCCTCGTGGACTACTCCGCCGCCTCGGCGGGCGCGCTGGTGTATCCGACCGAGTTCCCTACGATGGGGAGCGGTTTCCCCGCGAATACTTACAGGGTGAACTCGGCAACGATCGGCGCGACGGTGCAGTGCACCGATCGCGTCTCGCTCCGTGTGTTCGACACCTACGAAATCGGCAATATCGCCGACTGGCACTATGCCGGCTTCAATCAGGGGCTGGTCGTCGGCAATACTTTGTACACCGACGGCGGTCCGCAAAGCTATAGCGAGAACCTCGTCGGGGTACAGGTGAATGTGAAGTTGTGAGCAGCGTGCATGAATCGTAAAGCCTCGATCGTCTTCCAACCGTGGAGATTCGCTGTGTCGAAGATGGCTGCGAAGCGAAAGTCGCACAATCGAGTCGGCGCGCGGGTCTGCTGCCTCGGCATGATATTCGTCACCGGGATCGTCCTGGCTGCCTCACGTTATACGGACCTGCGGAGCGTTGAGCCGATTCACGGCGACCCGGCCGCGGGTCAAAAAAAGGCAACGCTTTGCTTCGCGTGCCACGGAGCCAACGGCGCGCCCATTGCACCGATATTTCCCCGGCTGGCGGGACAGCGGGCGGATTATCTTTACCATCGCCTGGTCTCCTTCAAGCACGCCAACCCCAAGGACCCGTACTATTCCGTATCGCCGATGACGCCGCTCGTCGCTCCCCTGAGCGACACCGACATGCGCGACCTGGCCACGTATTTTGCGTCGCAGACGCCCTCGGCGACCGCGACCGCGACTGCCTCGGCACCGGGCCAGGGCGAGACGCTATTTCTCGGCGGCGATCCGGCGCGCGGCGTCCCGCCCTGCCAGGGATGCCACGGCGCAGATGCCGGAGGAGCGCCGATCAGCACCGGCCGATATGCCCTCTATCCGTCGCTGCGCGGGCAGAGCGGCGCGTATTTGATCGCACGCCTCACGAATTTTCACAAGCACCAGCCGCATGACACCACGAACGACTTTATTATGGGTGGTGTGGCCCAGACGCTCGATCCGGAGTCGATTCAAGCGATCGCCGCATGGCTGAGTTCGTTGACCCCGGCGAGAAGCTTGTAATCTTCTCGTTCGAGATTGTTTGGCTCGGCCCATGCACGTGACATTCCTTCTTGTGGCGATGTGCTTGACCCTCGTCGCGCTCGCGCTCGTTTTGACGCCGCTGTTGCGCGAGCGGCTCACGGCCGGGCGACGGTTGGGCGATCTGCGCCGGGAACTGCGCAAACTGAACGAAGCGAACTCGGCAGGTGAACTCGAGCCGGCGCAGTATGCGGCGCAGCGTGCCGCGCTCGGCGAAGCAGTGTTGGTCTACCTCGGTAGCCCGTCGAAGCATACCGCGACATCGATATATGCCGCCCTCGCCTTGGCTATTGTGGTGCCGCTCGCCGCATTCGGCGCCTATCACTGGGTCGGCGCGCCACAAGTACTGCTCGGGTCTGCCGCTCCGGCCGGTAGTCAGGCGAGCACGCCAGAGGACCAGGGTGCCGCGGGCGGCGCTCCGGTGCCGGTCGATCATGGCGGCGACATGCAAGCCTCCATCGCAAGGCTCGCCGACAAACTTCGCCAGCATCCCGACGACGCGCAAGGGTGGGCGCTCCTTGCCCGCACCTACAAAGCAACGCAGCATTACCCCGAAGCGCGCGAGGCCTTCAAACACGCACTCGAAGCTGCACCGGGGGATGCGGGCCTCGAACGGGAGTACGCAGCGGCGGAAACGCCCAGCGCCGATAGCCAGGCGGAGCCCGAGCCGTGTCCCGCGTCGGACAACGCGGCCGAGTGTACCGAGGCTCCCGTCGCTCCTGGCGATTCGACCCACATCATCGTCAAGGTCTCGCTGGACCCAAAATTGAAATCCAAGGTGCTTCCCAGCGACACCCTGTTTGTCTTCGCGAAGGCGGCGAACGGGCCCGCCATGCCGCTCGCGATCGCGCGACTCTCCGCCGCTCAATTGCCGGCGAGCGTCACGCTGACCGACGCGATGTCGATGATGCCAAGTCTAACTCTGTCGAAGTTTCCGCAGGTTATCTTGGGTGCCAGAATTTCCAAATCCGGCAACGCCGTTGCCCAGAGCGGTGACTTTCAAACCCTCTCGGCGGCCGTTTCGAATTCTCGCACCGAACCTATTCGATTGACTATCGATCGAAGGGTCGAGTGACCGCGCCGACGGCGACGCTCATTGTCGGTCGTTCGGCTTCGCGTCGGAATGCAGCAGACGGCGAAGCACTTGAGCGTCCTCTCGGCCCACCGCCGCCTGGTAGTAACCGCGGCGAATGCCGACTTGTTCGAAGCCTAGAGAGCGATAGAGGCGCGCCGCGGGGGTATTCGACGGGCGGACTTCGAGAAAGGCCTCGTACATGCCGGCCGTTCGCGCACGATCGAGGAGGTAGAGCAGCATCTGGCGAGCGAGGCCGCGGCAGCGATACTCCTCGCGCACGCACACGTTGAGCACGTGCGCCTCGCCGGCGCCGACGGACATGATGCCGTAGCCGGCCATTTCGCCGCTCACTTCCACCACTCGGCAAACGTAGCCGACGCGCAGGCAGTCGCGGAATATGCCTTCGCTCCAGGGAAACTGATACCCTGCCCGCTCGATGGCCCCGACTACGGGCACGTCCAGCTCGTTCATCGGCCGGATGTCGACCGCCTCGAACTCCCGCTCTCGCTTAACGCTGGACACTGGCACACACCTCGCGCGCGAACTTCAGGTCTTCCCACGCCTTACGCTTGTCGGCCGGGGTACGAAGCAGATAGGCGGGGTGATACGTTACCACCAGCGGCACCTGGGCGAGGCCGAAAGAATGCACCTTGAGGCGCATCCTTCCCAAGGGGGTATCGGTCTTGAGCAGGTTCCGCGCCGAGATGCGGCCGACCGCGAGCATGATCTTGGGCTTGAGCAAGGCGATTTGCCGCTCGAGATAGGGCAAACACTCCGCACTTTCGGCCGGCGAGGGGTCCCGATTGCCGGGCGGACGGCACTTCAAGACGTTGGCGATGTACACCTGCTCGCGGGCCAATCCGATCGCCCGGAGCATCGAGTTGAGTAGCTGCCCGGCGCGGCCGACGAAGGGCTCGCCCCGCCGGTCCTCCTCCGCCCCCGGGGCCTCCCCGACAATCAGCCACTCGGCCTCGAGGTTCCCGACGCCGAACACGGTCTGCGTACGCGTCGCGCTCAACGAGCACCGCGTACAGGCGGCCACCCGGGCGCGCAGCTCGGCCCAATCGGCCCCGTCCTCGCGCTGCGACCCGAGGCGGGCCGTCGCCGGCGTGCTCGGTACCGACACGCTTGGCGTCGGCGCGCTCGGCGCCGCCGGCGGCGAACCAACCTGCGCCGCCTTAGGGCTGGATCGCAGCGCCCAGGTCTCGATCCCCAGCGCCGCGAGATACTCTTTGCGAGCCGATTGCTTCATGCCGGAGTGGGGGTCGTGCGGGCGCGCCGGCGAAAGAGCTTCCGCCACAACCACACCATCGGCGCCGACATGGCGTAACCGCCGAAGATGAGAAGCAGCGAGATTGGATGGAACAAGAAGATGAACACGAAGGCGAGCGGCACGAGCACGATCTGCGTGTACCGGAGGCGCGCACTCGCGTTCACGTGCTTGAAGCTGTAGAACGCGAAGCGGCTGATCATCAGCGCTCCCGCGCACGCCGTGACCACGAATGCCACCACCAGTCCCGGCAAGCCGATGTTCACACGGTCGCTCGCGAGCCAGACGAGCGCGGCGACGATGGCCGCGGCCGACGGGCTCGGCAAACCCTCGAAATAGTGCTTGTCCGATGCCGGTCGGGAGTTGAACCGCGCGAGCCGCAGCGCCGCCGCCGCCGCATAGAAGAAGCACACCAGCCACCCGATCCGGCGCCACAGCGGCCCGTACTCGGCGATGCGCGCGACGCCCCACTGATAGGTGACGATGGCCGGAGCGATCCCGAACGACACCATGTCCGAAAGGCTGTCGTATTCCTTGCCGAACGCGCTCTCGGTGTGCGTCCAGCGTGCCACGCGGCCGTCGAGCCCGTCGAATACCATGGCGACGAACACGGCCACGCCCGCGTAATCGAATCTCCAATCGATGGCGGCCACGACGGCGTAAAAGCCGGCGAACAGTGCTCCGGTAGTGAGCAGGTTCGGCAGCCAGTACACCCCACGCGGACGGGCCTGTGGGTCCACGACGACGTCGCTCATGCACCGACAATGATACCAGGGGGGCTCGTGTAAGATACGCGCCCATGCGCTTATCCCAGTACCCTATTTCCACGCTCCGGGACGTACCCGGCGACGCGGAGGTCATCAGCCATCAGCTCATGCTACGTGCCGGACTCATCCGCCGCCTGGCCGCCGGCCTGTATTCCTGGCTGCCGATCGGCCTCAGGACGCTGAAAAAGGTCGAGCGGATCGTGCGCGAGGAGATGGACCGGGCGGGCGCCCTGGAGCTCATCATGCCGACGGTCCAGCCGGCGGAACTGTGGAAGGAATCCGGCCGCTGGACCAAATACGGACCTGAACTCCTGCGCTTCAAGGATCGGCACGAGCGCGAATTCGCCTACGGTCCGACCCACGAGGAAGTGATCACCGACATCGCGCGCCGCGAGCTGCGCAGCTACAAGCAGCTGCCGGTCAATTTCTATCAGATCCAGTTCAAGTTCCGCGACGAGATTCGCCCGCGCTTCGGCGTGATGCGCGCGCGCGAGTTCATCATGAAGGACGCCTACTCGTTCCACATGGACGAGCCGAGCCTCGCTGAAGGCTACCGCGCCATGTTCGATGCCTACACCCGCATCTTCACCCGCATGGGCCTCAAGTTCCGCGCGGTGCAGGCGGATGGCGGCAGCATCGGCGGGAGCGTCTCGCAGGAATTTCACGTGCTCGCCGAGTCGGGTGAGGACGCGATCGCGTTCTCGACCGCGGGCGACTACGCCTCGAACATCGAGACCGCGGCCACGCTCGCTCCCACCACGCCGCGTCCGCCCGCCACGCAAAGCCTGACCAAGGTGAGCACGCCAAACGCGCACACCATCGCCGAGCTCAGTGAGTTCCTGAAAGTCGGCGCGGAGCGCACGGTGAAGACCTTGCTGGTGGAAGGCGCCGAGGGTGCGGTCATCGCGCTGGTGCTGCGCGGGGATCATGAGCTCAACGCGGTCAAGGCCCAAAAGCTCGCAGGCGTCGCGAATCCGCTGCGCATGGCGAGCGCCGAGCGCGTGCGCCAGGCGACCGGCTGCGATCCGGGCTCGATCGGCCCCATCGGCTTCGCCGGCAAGATCTATGTCGACCATGCCGCGGCCCAGCTCGCGGATTTCGTGTGCGGCGCGAATGAGCCGGACATGCATTTCACCGGCGTCAACTGGGTGCGCGACCTGCCGATCTCAGGCTCGCACGACCTGCGCAACGTGCGGCCGGGCGACCCGAGCCCGTCCGGCCAGGGCACGCTGGAGATCGCCCGCGGAATCGAGGTGGGTCACATCTTCCAGCTCGGGCAGCTCTACAGCCAGGCGATGCAGGCGGCCGTGCTCGATGAGCAGGGCAAGTCGGTCACGATGTTCATGGGCTGCTACGGGATAGGGATCACGCGGGTCGTTGCCGCGGCCATCGAGCAAAATCACGACGCCAACGGCATCATCTGGCCCGAGCCGCTGGCGCCGTTCAGCGTGATTCTCGTGCCCATCAATTACCAGAAATCCGCGCCCGTGCAGGGGGCGACGGACAGGCTCTACGAGGAGCTCCGCGAAGCGGGCATCGAGGTGCTGCTCGACGACCGCGACGCCCGGCCCGGGGTGAAATTCGCCGATGCGGAACTCATCGGAATTCCGCACCGAATCGTCATCGGCGATCGGACGCTTGCGGCGGGCAAGCTCGAATATCGTCAGCGCCGCGAGACCGAATCGACAGAAATCGGGGCCGCGGATGCCGTAGCCTATATGAGGGATAAGTTAAACCACTGAGGATTCCTTTTGCGGCGGCCGCTTCGCCACCACCTGATCGCTCTTGCGGTGAGCGCCCTTTGTTGTTTGGGCGTTTGCGGGACGGCGCACGCAGACCAGCAGCGCGATCCGGAGCTCAAAGAGTTGCTGCAGAGGATCCTCGGCAGCCGCGATTGCTTCGTCGACAAGTACGAGTCCGAGGTCTGGTACAAGGTCATGGAGCCGCGGCTCGCGCAGTACGTCCCCGCGCACCAGGACCGCGTCGACATCCTCGACCACGTGTTCTGCGAAGCGAAGCGCGATCCGACGCTGGCGCTCCCGCCCGACCTCGTGCTCGCGCTGATCGAGGTAGAGAGCCGTTTCGATGCATGGGCGGTCTCGCCCGCGGGCGCGGTAGGCTTGATGCAGGTCATGCCGTTTTGGCCGCGCCAGCTCGGCGTGCAGAACCAATTGGTGCGCGTCGCGCCCAATATCCGCATGGGTTGCGAGATTCTGCGCTATTACCTGCGCGCCGAGCACATGGACTGGACCCGCGCGCTCGCGCGCTACAACGGCAGCGTCGGCCGCAACACCTACCCCGCTCTCGTGATGCAGCGCTGGCAGCGGGCCTGGCGCTTCTGAGCGTGCAAAGCGGTGCGCATCCGAGGCACCATCTAAATGACCTGAAACTTCGCCGGCGGCGGCGCGCCCGCGGCCGCTTCGAGCTCGAGCACGCCGTCGACGCGCGCGCCGCGCGGTCCGCGGTGCAGCCAGCGATGCAACTCCGCGACCGCGTCCGTCGCCCCGTGCGCGAGCACCTCCACCGTTCCATCCGGCAGATTGCGTGCGTAGCCCTTGAGCGCGAGCCGCTCCGCCTCGATGCGCGTGCTATGGCGAAAATACACGCCTTGAACTCTGCCGGTAATCTGAAATCGGCGGCTCACCTGATCCACGAGAGCGGCTGCTACTGCGGAACGGGTGGAGCGTTGGGTGCGGGTCCGTCGGCGCGCTGCGCGTCGTTGAGCGCCGCCGTCGCATGGCGTTTTGCTTCCTGAGCCGCGAGCCGGGCGCGGACATATTCCTTCGCCTCGAGATGCGTCTGGGCGCGCGCGATGGCGGCCTGGGCCGCGTACAGATCCGGCGAGGTCGATGGGGTTGCACCGGCGGTGGATGCCGCGGCGATTGCTTGGCGCGCATCGCTCAATTCTTGAACGGGGGGACCGCTGGGGCAGCCGGTCAGGCAAAAAACACCGAGAATCACGGCACACATGCGCAACATAACTGTAACTGACACTAGCAACAGCGCGGAGGGCCGTCAAACAACCGCCCACTTTACAATGCGCGGCCCGGTGCAATAATCCGTTGCGCCGACGCAGCAGCCATCACGAATCAGCGTGATTTCCCGCGGGACATACCGATGCACGAAATTCTCATACTGTATTATTCGCGCCAAGGCAGCACGGCCGCGCTGGCTCGGCAAGTGTGCCGCGGCGTCGAGAGCGTCGCCGGCATGCGGGCGCGGCTGCGCACCGTGGCGGAGGTCGCGGCCACCACCGATCGCACCGATCCGCTGGTGCCCGAAGAGGGGCCGCCGTACGCGACGCACGAGGACCTTCTCGCCTGCAGCGGCTTGATTCTCGGCAGTCCCACCCGCTTCGGCAACATGGCTGCGCCGCTGAAATTCTTCTTGGACGGGACCGGTGCGCTGTGGGTATCCGGCGCGCTCAAGGACAAACCCGCCGCCGTCTTTACCTCGACGCAGACGCTGCACGGCGGACAAGAAACGACCTTGCTCTCCATGATGCTGCCGCTGCTCCATCACGGCATGTACCTCGTGGGCCTGCCGTACAGCGAGCCCGGCCTCAGCGAGACGGCGTCCGGCGGCTCGCCGTACGGCGCGAGCCACGTGGCCGGCCGCGCAGGCCACGGTACTCTCTCGGATATCGAGCGCGATCTCGCGCGCGCCCTCGGCGCACGCGTGGCCGCGCTCGCCTCCCGACTCATGCACGGCGCGTGACTCCCGCGGATCGGATGCGGTGTGCGACCGTCTGGCTCTGGGCCGCGGTCGCGTTGAGCCTGGTGTCCTGGTACACGGCAGGCTATCCCTGGCCGATCTGCGCGCTCGCCGTGCTCCTCCTGCTCGCGCCGCTGCGCGGATTGGTGCGCGGGCACCGCCACACCTACGCGTGGGCGACGCTGTTCGCGGTACCGTACTTGATCTTCGCCGTCACCGAGCTCTTGGTGAATCCCCGGGCGCGCTGGGTCGCTTCGCTCAGCCTGCTGCTGGTATTCGCGTGGTTCTGCGCTATGGTTTTGTATCTACGTGCTTCTCGAGGGCGTCGCGAATGAAGGGAATGGTGAGGCGGCGCTGGGCCGCGAGGGAGGCCTCGTCGAGCTCATCGAGCAGATTGAGGAGCGAGGGCAGGTCGCGCGGCACGCGCTTCATCAGATAGTCGAGCGTCTCGGCGGGCAGCGCGAGGCCGCGCTGGGCGGCCCGCAGCTTGAGCGCCTGCGCGCGCCCCGCCTCGTCGAGCTCGCGCACGTGATAAACGACGCAGGCCGCGGCGCGCGAGCGCCAGTCGTCGAGCCGCCATTCCAGCTGGCGCGGCGGTAAGCTCGCGGCGAAGACCAGCCGCGAACCCAAGTCGGTGGCCTCGTTGAACAGGCCGAACAGCGCCCGTTCCCAGTCGAGATCTCCGGCTATGGCGCCGGCATCGTCCAGGCAAATGACGCCGCAGCTCGCGAGGCCGAGAAGCGCGGCAGGCGGTACCGAGCGATCCGCGAGCGGAAAGTACGCCGCAGGTCCGCCGGCCGCCGCGCACACGGCTTGCAGCAAGTGGGTCTTGCCGCAGCCCGCGCCCCCCCACAACCACACCGGATCGCGGCTCGCGCCTTCGAGCGCCGCGATGATTTCGGCATTGGCGCCGGGAGCGAAATTCGCGAATACCGCATTCGCACGCAGCGTCACGCCGAGCGGCAGCTGCCTCATACGAGCTTCGATCCGCCGGCGCGCATCGTCATGCGCCGCGACCTCGCCACCTGCAGAGCGGCCTTACCGTAGCGCAGGACGTAATCGATGCCGCTCACCACGATGGTCACGAAGGTAAGAGCTCCGAGCATGACCACGACCCATGCGGGCGGCGCTGCGAACTGTTGCCTTGCGATGACGCCGAGGACGTAGAGCGCCTGGCACAGCGTGTTGAGCTTGCTGACCGGCGACGGCCGCATGTCGATCGCGCCGAAGCACACGCGATAAGCGATCGCGCCCGAGACAATGGTGAGATCGCGCGCGACGGCGGCCGCCATGAGCCAGGTGGGTATCAGGTGCAGCACCGCGAGGATCACGAACACGGTCGCGAGCAGGAGCTTGTCCGCCGCCGGGTCGAGCAGCGAGCCGAGATCGCTCTGCCAGCCGAAATGTTTGGCGAGAAAGCCGTCCGCCGCGTCGGATACGGCCGCGGCGACGAATAACGCGAGGGTCGTGACGAGCTCGCCGTGCAGCAGCGCAAGCGCTATCGGTATCACCAGCACGATTCTGAGTGCGGTGATTGTGTTCGGAATTTGTCGGAGCCATCGAGCCACGATGAGCTAGCGGCGTAATTGGAAGCGGGGTATCCCGTTCTCGCCGGCCGCGATCGGCTGCAGGCGGCCGCTCGAGGCCAGGGCGTGCTGCAGGGCCTCGGCGCCCCCTCGCACGGTGACTTGGAAGCGCACCGAGTCGCCGTTCAGCCCCTCGACCGACACGTGCGAGATGAATGCGAGCGATTCCAGGTAGCTCTGTGCGGCGGCGTAATCCTTAAGGTCGGCGACGTCCGTCACTTCGATGTCCACCGGGGCGAGGCTCCCGCTGATCGCGAAAATGGCGGCGTAACTATCGGCCGCGCGGTTGATGCCCTCGACCGCGGCCCCCGAGAACTCGCTGTTGTGGTCCTGGAATAAAAAGGTCCAGCGCACGAGCGCCGCGCCGGTGTTGTTGGTGGCGCGCCCGATGAGCGCGCCATCGGCCCCCGAGCGGCGCCCGAGATCGGCGAGGGTGCCGGGTGCGCCGCTCGCGACTGCCGTGTAGTCGAGATGATTGCGCTGTAAATCCGCCGCACTCGGCCAGAGCACCGGCGTTCCGCGCTCGACCGCGGTGGCATCGATGGCTGCCTTGAGCTCGGAGGTATCTTCCGAGGTTATCACCGTCCCTGACTGGGGCGCCGTCTGCACCGCCACCCACACGTAGGTCGAGGGCCGTTCGCGGCCCCAGATGGGCTGATCGTTCTGCGTCAGCCAGCGGTCGATGGCGGCGCTGTCGAAGGCCACCAAGAGCTGACCGTCGGCTGCGGCGCGGTATTGCTGCACGTAGCGGCGCGCGTTGGCGACCAGCGGGGCGAGCGCCGGATCGTCCTGCGCGGCCCGGCGGCCGGTGACCCGGACGAGCACGATCTTGAGCGCCGCCTCGAAGGCGGCCGCGAGCGAGGCCTCGGATCGGTCGGCGACGGGCACGGTCGCCTGATAGAGCTCGGCCCGCGTGAGCGCCAGGCTCGCGTCGGCGCACAGCGCCAGAAGCCCCAACCACAAAAACACCGAGGGACGCAAATACCGGGCGAAAATGCCGCTCAAATCTCGTGCCATAATCGGTCAAGCCCTTGAGTTCAGTCATGTAAAATACCACAGCTTGGCGGGCGGCCGGGCCGGCCGGCGGGTCGACGCCCGGCGTGTCGACGCCCGGCGTGTCGACGCCCGGTCGGTCCACACAAAGGATTCAAATGACTGAACGCGCACCCGTAACGTACCGCGAGGCCGGCGTCGATATCGATGCGGGCGAGGAGCTGGTCGAGCGCATCAAGCCGCGGGTCAAGCGCTCGATGCGCAGCGAGGTGCTGGGCGGCATAGGCGGGTTCGGCGCGCTGGTGGAATTGCCGCTCGATCGCTACAAGCGGCCCGTGCTGGTATCCGGCACCGACGGCGTCGGCACGAAACTGCGACTCGCCATCGACACGGGCCGGCACGATGCCGTGGGAATCGACCTCGTGGCCATGTGCGCCAACGACGTCGTCGTGCAAGGCGCGGAGCCCCTGTTCTTCCTCGACTACTTTGCGACCGGTGCGCTCGATGTGGATGTCGGCGAGCGGGTCATCGCCGGTATCGTCGAGGGCTGCGTGCAAGCGGGCTGCGCGCTGGTGGGTGGCGAGACGGCCGAGATGCCCGGCATGTATCACGGCGCAGACTACGACCTCGCGGGTTTTTGCGTCGGGGTCGTCGAGAAGGAGCTGCTCATCGACGGCTCCAGAACCGCTGCGGGCGACGTGGTACTCGGGCTCCCCTCCTCGGGCCCGCACTCCAACGGATTCTCGTTGATCCGCAAGATCCTCGAGGTGAGCCGCACCGATCTCTCCACCGTGGTCGAGGGCGTCGCGCTGGTCGAGCGGCTGCTGGCGCCGACCCGGATCTACGTCAAACCGCTGCTCAGGCTCCTCGACGAGGTCACCGTGCACGGCATCGCACACATCACCGGCGGTGGACTGCTCGACAACATCCCGCGCGTCGTACCCGACGGCCTCGAGGTGGTGCTCGAGCGCCACGCCTGGGGCAAGGACCCCGTGTTCGAGTGGCTCAAGGCCGCCGGCCGCGTCGCCGATCTGGAGATGTACCGGGTATTCAACTGCGGGATCGGCATGACCGTGCACGTGGCGCGCGCCGACGCCGACCGGGCGATCGCCGTGCTTCGAGACGCGGATCAGCCGGCGGCGGCCATCGGCGAGGTGCGAGAGGGGGGCCGCGGAGTGGTGATTATTTGAGCGCACCCCAACCCCCGCAGGTCGTCGTGCTGATCTCGGGCCGCGGCAGCAACATGCGCGCGCTTGTGGAACGCAGCGCCGATCCGGCGATGGGCTACCAGGTGGCCGCCGTGCTCTCCGACAGGCTGCAAGCCGACGGCCTCAAGGTCGCGGCCGATCTCGGCATCCCGGCGCGGGCGCTGGTCCCCGATGAGGCCGTGCCCCGAGCCGAGTACGAGGCGGCGCTCGCCGCCGCGATCGACGAGTTCACCCCCTCGCTGATCGCGCTCGCGGGATTCATGCGTATAGTCTCCGCGCCGTTCGTCGCGCGCTACGCGGGCCGGATCCTCAACATTCACCCCTCACTGCTGCCGAAATATCCGGGGCTCGACACCCATCGCCGCGCGCTCGAGGCGCGGGACTCGCAGCACGGCGCCACCGTGCATTTCGTCACCGAGGAGCTCGACGGCGGTCCGCCCATCATCCAGGCCCGCATCCACGTCGAGCCCGACGACGATGCCGATAGCCTGCAGGCGCGTGTCCACGTGCTCGAGCACCGCATCTACCCGCTTGCGGTGCGCTGGTACTGCACGGACCGGCTGCGCTATTCGGCGGGACGCGCTTGGCTCGACGGCAAAGCGCTGTCGGGCCCGGTGCAATACGACGGTACCGGGGTACACTGAATGCGGGCAACACGTGGAGTTTGGATCGCGATGGCGCTCTCGGGCATCTCGACCGCCGTGCTTGCGGCGCCCCAGGCACCGCAAGCCGAAGGCACGCAGGCAAGCGTCGATCCGGGCATCGAGCCTTTTTCCGCGCATTACGTGGCGGAGTGGCACGACATCTCCGTCGGGGTCAGCGACCTCAAGCTCGAGCCCGATAGCCAGCCGGGGCACTACCACTACCAGTGGACGATCAGCGCCCGGGGCATTTTCCGACTGGTGTATTCCAACGACGTCACGCAGGAGAGCTGGTTCGGGGTGGTCGATCAGCACATACGCCCGGAGAAATACCGGGCCCGGGAAGGCTCCTCGAGCGTGAGCTTCGACTTCGACTGGGACGGAGGGCACGCACGCGGCTCATCCGAGGGCAAACCGGTCGATCTCGTGCTGAAGCCCGGGACTCAGGACCTCATGTCGATCCAGGTCGAGATCATGCTCGACCTCAAGAACGGCAACATGCCCGCCGTTTTCAGCATCATCGACAAGGACCAGCTGAAGGATTTCCTCTACACGCGCGAGGGCACCGCGACGCTGCGCACCGCGATCGGATCGCTCGACACCATCGTGGTCGCGAGCCGGCGCAGCCCGACCGACAGCCGGGTGCTGCGCATGTGGTTCGCCCCCACGCTTGGGTTCGTACCCGTGCAGGCCGAGCGCACGCGCGACGGCAAGCTCGAGTTCGCGATGCGGATCAAATCGCTGAAGCGCTGACCCTTTCGCCAAGCGCCGGCGGTCGAGGCGCAAGGCGCGGCGCTTCAGGCCTTCGGTAAGGTGACGCCGCGCTGACCCTGATACTTCCCGCCGCGATCCGCGTAGGAAGTCTCGCACACCTCGTCCGACTCGAAGAACAACATCTGCGCGACGCCCTCATTGGCGTAGATCTTCGCGGGGAGCGGCGTCGTATTCGAGAACTCGAGCGTCACGTGCCCTTCCCACTCGGGTTCTAAAGGCGTTACATTCACGATTATGCCGCAACGCGCATATGTCGAATTGTGGACGATGAAATCGTTGGCGACGAAGTTGTGCAGCGTCGGCACGCTGATGTCGAAGACTTCCTCGACCCCCGCAGGCTCGATTCGATCCACTTCATCCCACACCGGTCCATCGATGAGCGGAGCGACATACGGATCATCGGTCATCCGGGCAACCCGCAGCGCGGTGCCGGCGAGCGCCCAGGCTTCCCCCGGGCGTGTGGGGAAGTTGCTCTCGCAGCGCGGTTGCGCTGCGATCATCGGAAGCACTTCAGCCTCCAGTAGGCGCTGCTTCGCCGAGCCGGGCGAGAAACCGATTCTCTGCGCAAAACGCAGGATCTGATCCTTGTCCGTGATCTGTAGCTTGCAGGCCTGGGTCTCGATTGCAGTGGTCTTTTCGCG
>JBEKVP010000009.1:0-15666 GCA_049513935.1 Steroidobacteraceae bacterium | reverse complement strand
GCCGTGAAACGAACATTCCGCAACTAAGAGCTCGAGCATACGCATGGCTTGGAACGAACCTGGCGGGGAGAAGCGCAACCCCTGGAACCGCCCGCAGCAGTCCCAAAACGATCTGGACGACGTGCTGCGTAACCTGCAGCGCCGTCTCGCGTCGCTGTTCGGGCGCGGCGGCGGCGGCGGCCAGAGCTCTCCGAGCTTCGCGCGCGGACTATCGTCCGTCATCGTGCTGATCGGCGCCGTGTGGGTCGCGAGCGGCGCGTACCGCGTCGACGCTCAGGAGCGCGCCGTCGTGCTGCGCTTCGGCCGGTACGTGGGCACCGTCGGACCCGGATATAACTGGCATCTGCCCTGGCCGATCGAGCACAAGATCATCGTGAACGTCTCCCAGCAATACAGCGTGCCCGACGATTCGCGCATGCTCACCGCCGACACCAACCTGGTCGAGGTGCGCTCGGCGGTTCAATACACCCAGCCCGAGCCGCGCAAGTATCTGTTCAAGGCCAAGGGGGTCGAGGAGACCTTGATGCAGGTGAGCGAGAGCGCGCTGCGCGAGGCGGTCGGGCAGGCCTCGCTCGACCGGGCACTCGCCTTCGATCCTTCGATCACCGATCATGCCCGCGCGACGCTGCAGCGGACGCTCGACACCTATGACATGGGCATCCGGATCATCAGCGTCACCCTTCAGGAAGTGATCGTGCCGGAGCCGGTGCAGGACGCGCAGCGCGACGCCATCAAGGCCGACAAGGACCGCCAGCGTTATCAGCAGGACGCCGAGACTTTCCGCAACGACGTGGTGCCAAGAGCGCGCGGCGAGGCGTCGAAGGAGCTGCTCGACGCGGAGGCCTACCGGCAACAGGTCCTGGCGCTCGCGCAGGGCGAGACCTCGCGCTTCGACCAGGTGCTCGGCCAGTACGAGCACGCTCCGGCCGTGACCCGCGAGCGCATGTACCTCCAGACCATGGAGGATGTCTACCGAAACGCACGCAAGGTGATCGTGGATACCAAAGGGTCCGGCAACATGCTGTACCTGCCGATCGACAAGTTGATCGCACCCGGGTCGCAAGCGCTCGCGAATCCGTCCGACGGGACGGGTCCGACCACGCGGCTGCCTGAGGTGCAGGTAACGACGCCGGAAGATTCGGCGGCGCGGGCGCGGGTCCGCTGATGCAAACCCGCATTCTGTACATCATGCTGGGACTCGTGGCGTTCATCCTGATCGCGCGGGCGAGCGTGTTCACGGTGAGCGAGGGGCAGCTCGCCATCAAATCCACCGGCGGCGAGATCGTCGACTGGAAGTTCGAGCCGGGCCTGCATTTCAAGATCCCGCTGGTGAACGAGGTCACCATGTTCGACGGCCGTATTCTCACCGACGTCTATCAGGCCGAGCATTTCCTGACGCGCGAGCAGGAGCAGCTCACCATCGATTTCTATGTCAAATGGCGCATCGACAATCTCAGGCGCTACTACGAGACGACCGGCGGCAGCGAGGATGTCGCGAACGCGCGGCTGCGCGAAACGATCCGCGACAGCATCAAGAGCGTGGTGACGCAGCGTACGCTGCAGCAGGTGGTCACGGCCGAGCGCACGGAGTTCACCGATGCGATGATGAAGACGGCGCGCTCGTTCGCCGACCAACTGGGCATCGAGCTGGTGGACGTGCGGATCACCAAGATCGACCTGCCGCAGCAGGTCCAGGATTCGGTGTTCGAGCGCATGCGCGCGACCTTCAAGGCGCAGGCGGCGAAGCTGCGCGCCGAGGGCGTCGAGGCGTCGGATCGCATCCGCGCGGAGGCGAACAAGCAGAAGACGGAGATTCTGGCCAACGCGTCCCGGCAGGCGAGCGAGACGCGCGGTCAGGGCGATGCCGCGGCGAGCGAGGTGTATGCGAAGTCGTACTCGAAGAACGCGGAGTTCTACAGCTTCTACCGCAGCATGCAGTCCTATCGCGACACGGTGGGCGCGGCCGGCGATTTGTTGGTGATCGCGCCCGACAACGCGTACTTCAAGTACTTCAACAAGCCCCAGGCGCAACCTCAGCCGCAGCGCTGACCGCTCGCCATGGGGATGGATATCGGTTGGGCCGAATTGGGGCGTTATCTGGGCGGCGCGTTTGCGCTGTACCTGGTGCTCGAGGGCATCCTGCCGTTCGTGAATCCGGCGGCCGCGAAGCGCTTGATGGCGAAGCTCTCGCAGACCGAGCCGGCGCAGTTGCGCTGGGGCGGCCTGATCAGCATGGTGGTGGGACTGGCCCTCTTGTGGATGGCGCGCAATGGGTAAAAATCTGGTCGTGATCGGCTTGCAGTGGGGCGACGAGGGGAAGGGCAAGGTCGTCGACCTGCTCACGGATCGCGCCCAGGCCGTGGCGCGCTTCCAGGGCGGCCACAACGCCGGGCACACGCTGGTGATCGGTGGCAAGAAGACCGTGCTCTCGCTCATTCCCTCGGGGATTCTGCACGCCCACGTGAGATGCCTGATCGGCAACGGCGTGGTGCTGTCGCTCGAGGCGCTGTTCAAGGAAGCCCAGATGCTGATCGATCAGGGCGTGCCGGTGTTCGACCGGCTGCGCGTGAGCCCGGCGTGCCCGCTGATATTGGGCTCGCACGTTGCGCTCGACCGCGCGCGCGAGAAGTCGCAGGGCGCGAACGCGATCGGCACCACGGGGCGCGGGATCGGACCCGCCTACGAGGACAAGGTGGCGCGCAGAGCCGTGCGCGTCGCGGACCTGTTTCACCGCGAGCGCTTCGCCGCAAAGCTCGGCGAGATCCTCGACTATCACAACTTCGTGCTGCAGCGGTACTTCAACGTGCCGGCGATCGATTTTCAGGCCCAGCTCGAGTCGAACCTCGAGCTCGGCGAGCGCCTCAAGCCCTTGGTCGCCGACGTCACCGGCATCCTCGAGCAGCTTTCCGTCGAGGGACGCAACGTGCTGTTCGAGGGCGCGCAGGGCGCAATGCTCGATGTCGACCTCGGCACGTACCCTTACGTGACCTCCTCGACGACGAGCGCGGGCGGCGCGGCGCCCGGCACCGGGCTCGGGCCGCGGCGCTTCCACGAGGTTCTGGGCATCGTCAAGGCCTACGCCACGCGCGTGGGCGGCGGACCGTTCCCCACCGAGCTGTTCGACCAATTCGGCGAGCACCTGTCCCGCGTGGGTCACGAGTTCGGATCGGTGACCGGACGGCAACGCCGGTGCGGCTGGTTCGATGCGGTTGCGCTGCGTCGATCGATCGTGCACTCGAGCTGTTCCTCGCTGTGCGTGACCAAGCTCGACGTCCTCGACGGCCTCGACACGATCCGCGTTTGCGTGGGCTACAAGATCGACGGCGCCGTGGTGCACACGCCGCCGCTGCTCTCCGAACAGTTCGGCGACTGCGAGGCCGTGTACGAGGATCTGCCGGGGTGGAAGGAGTCAAGCGTCGGGATCACGCGCTACCCGGAGCTGCCGCACAATGCGCGCCGGTATCTCGAACGGCTCGAGGTGCTGCTGGGCGTCCCGGTCGATATCGTCTCGACCGGTCCGGATCGCGACCAGACGATAGTTCGAAAGCATCCTTTCGCGTAAGCAGGCGGCCCCTGCTCCATGCGCCTGCGACCAGGTAGACTTCAACCATGACCGATCGATTGACCCCCCTGCTGGCACAGCGCGCGTGGCTGCTCGCGGACGGCGCCACCGGAAGCAACCTGTTTCACCGCGGCTTGCAATCCGGAGACTCGCCGGAATTATGGAACGCCGAGCACCCCGACCGCATCGCGGAGTTGGAGCGCGCCTTCGTCGAGGCCGGTGCGGACATCATTTTGACCAACAGCTTCGGCGGCACGCGCTATCGGCTGAAGCTCCACCAGGCGGGCGACCGGGTAGCGGAGCTAAACGAGAAGGCGGCCACGATCGCGCGCGGCGAGGCCGACCGCGCCGGACGGGGCGTGCTCGTCGCCGGCAGCATCGGTCCGACGGGCGAGATCCTCCAACCCCTCGGACCCTTGAGCCTCGACGCGGCGCGCGAAGCGTTCGCCGAGCAGGCCGAGGCCTTGAAGCGCGGCGGCGCGGATCTCATGTGGATCGAGACCATGTCGTCCGTCGAAGAGACCGAGGCGGCCGTTGCGGGAGCGCGCACCACCGGATTGCCGGTGGTTGCGACGTGGAGCTTCGACACCAACGGCCGCACGATGATGGGTGTCACGCCATCGGATCTTGCGGGACTGCATCGCAAGCTTCACCTCGCGGCCTGCGGCAGCAATTGCGGCGTGAGCCCCTCGGAACTCGTCGCCTCCATCGTCAATCTGGCAGCCGCGGCCGACTCGTCCGCCATTCTGGTCGCGAAGGCGAACTGCGGCATTCCGAAATACGTCGACGGCGCGATCCAATTCGACGGATCCCCCGAGTTGATGGCGGTGTACGCGGGACTTGCCCTCGATGCCGGCGCGCGCATCATCGGCGGCTGCTGCGGCACGTCGCCGGAGCACTTGCGCGTCATGCGACGCGCGCTCGAATCGCATGTGCGCGGGGCGAAGCCGGACCTGGCCGCGATCGAGGCCAAGCTCGGGGCGATCTCGAGCGGTGCGGCCGCGCAGCTGCGCGGCGAATTGGACCGGCTGGCGGGCGCCGCACCCGGTGCGACCGGCCGTCGCACCACCAACCGGCGAGGCTCGAGAGCGTAGGACACTTGAGGGAACCGCCATGGCGAAGATCCTTCTGAAGGGCAGCGAACGGGCCGCGATTCCCGGCGCGCGAGTGGTCGCACCCGCCAATCCCGCGGAACGATTGGAAGTGAGCGTGCTCGTGCGCCGCCGCGGATTGCCGGCGATGCAGACGCGCGTCGCGGCGCTCGCCGCCGGCAAGCGCCCCGCGCATCTGACCCGCGAGGAGTTCGCGCGCGAGCACGGGGCAGATCCCTCCGACTTCGCCCGCGTGCGCACGTTTGCCGAGGCGCAAGGTCTCGCGGTGCTGCAGGAGCATGCGGCGCGGCGCACCGTGATCCTGTCGGGAACCGTGGCACAGTTCAGTGCGGCCTTGGGGGTCCAGCTTCACCAGATGTCGCACGCCAACGGCACCTATCGCGGCCGGACCGGCGGCATTTACCTGCCCGCCGAATGGGACGGCGTGGTCGAGGCGATACTCGGCCTCGACAATCGCCCGCAGGCGCGGCCGCATTTTCGGACCCGGCCGCCAATCGGCAACGTCCACCGGACGCGCGCCGCCGCGCCCGTCTCCTATACGCCGCCGCAGGTGGCCGCGCTCTACGGCTACCCGAGCGGCACGGGCGCCGGCCAGTGCGTCGGGCTCATCGAGCTCGGCGGGGGATTCCGGCCGGCCGATCTCAGCACCTATTTCACGAGTCTCGACCTCGCGACGCCGACCGTCACCGCGGTATCGGTCGATCACGCCGCCAACTCGCCGACCGGCGATGCCGAGGGTCCGGACGGCGAAGTCATGCTCGACATCGAGGTGGTCGGGGCAATCGCGCCCGGCGCCCGCATCGCGGTCTATTTCGCGCCGAACACCGACGCCGGCTTTCTGGACGCCATCACCAGCGCGATTCACGACACGTCAAACAGTCCTTCGGTGATCTCCATCAGCTGGGGCGGACCGGAATCGAGCTGGACCTCGCAGGCGATGACCGCCATGGACGAGGCGTTCCAGGCGGCGGCCACCTTGGGGCTCAGCGTGTGCATCGCTTCCGGCGACAATGGGTCCTCGGACGGCGTGAGCGATGGGGCCGATCACGTCGACTTTCCCGCCTCGAGCCCGTTCGCGCTCGCGTGCGGCGGCACGAGTCTCATCGCCGCGCAGAACAGCATCGCGAGCGAGACGGTGTGGAACGACGGCGCCAAGGGGGGCGCCAGCGGCGGCGGCATCTCGAGCTTCTTTGCGACGCCGACGTGGCAATCGAACTTGAGTGCGCTCACCAGCGAGGGCAAATCCGTGCCGTTGAGCATGCGCGGCGTCCCCGACGTGGCGGGGGATGCCGATCCCGACACCGGCTACTCGGTACGCGTCGACGGTACCGACACCGTGATCGGCGGCACGAGCGCGGTTGCACCGCTCTGGGCGGCATTGATTGCGCGCATCAACGCCTCGACCGGCAAAGCCGCCGGATACATCAATCCGCAGCTCTACCAGAATCCGAAGGACCTGCGCGACATCACGAGCGGTAACAACGGCGACTTTGCCGCGCAGGCGGGCTGGGATGCCTGCACCGGTCTCGGCAGCCCGAAGGGCGCGGCGCTCGCGGGGCTCGTGTGAGTCAGCGCAGCGTGTGAGTCAGCGCAGGTGAGGGAAGAGCCCCAGCAGGCCGGTGATGATGAGATAGATGGCGACGATGTAATTCAACAGCCGCGGCACGACCAAGATCAAAAGACCTGCGATCAGCGCCACGATGGGGGCGAGGCTGAGACTCATGTTCAAGTTCATGGCAATTTCCTCCTGCGGGATTACTGGAACAACTTCATGGCGTTCTGCAAGGTCCTCATCACACCCCACAACAGCGGCACACCGACCGCCACCCACAAGAGAATCGCCCGTGCTTTCACGATCTGGACCTTACGCTTTCTGCGCAGTGATGCGGTAGTGATATTTTTCGCCCACCGCACGCATGCAAAAATTACAAATGAACCCGATCAGGAGCAGTGCGCACATGATGTACATGGTCACCGAATAGGCCTGTGCCTTCGGCACGCCTAGGGTGCTGACCTGATACTCGCGGATTTTGGTGATCAGCATCGGACCCAGCACGCCGGCCACCGACCACGCGGTGAGGAGCCGGCCGTGAATCGCCCCAACGTGCATGGTCCCGAAGATATCGCGCAGATACGCCGGTATCGTGGCGAAGCCGCCGCCGTACATCGACAGAATGATGCAGAACGCGGCCACGAATAAGGGGATCGATCCCAATCGGCCGAGCGTCGGCACGCTCGCGTAGAGAAGGATGCCGAGGGCGAAGAAGATCATGTAGGTGTAGCGTCGGCCGATGTGGTCGGACGTGCTCGCCCAGAAGAACCGGCCGATCATGTTGAACAGACTGATCAAGCCGACGAAGCTCGCGGCCGTCGCGGCCGTCACTCGCCCGGCAAAGATCTCCTGGATCATGGGCGAGGCCTGCCCGATGACGCCGATGCCCGCGGTCACGTTCATGCAGAGCACGATCCATAACAGCCAGAACTGCGGCGTGCGCCAGGCGACGTCGACCGCCACGTGGGCCTCGGTCACGAGCCGCGGCGGCTTCGCAGGCGGTGTCCAGCCGGCGGGCTTCCAGCCCTCCGCCGGGACGCGCACCGAGTACACGCCGATCATCATGAACATGAAGTAGATAACGCCCATGGTGACGAAGGTCTCCAGAACGCCGTTGGATGTCGCGGTCTTGAAGTGATCCATGAGGATGACCGACAGGGGCGCACCGATCAGAGCGCCGCCGCCGAATCCCATGATCGCCATGCCCGTGGCCATGCCGGGCCGGTCTGGAAACCACTTGATCAGGGTCGACACCGGCGATATGTAGCCGATGCCGAGCCCGGTCCCGCCGAGCACCCCGTAGCCGAGGTACAAGAGCCACAGGGAATGGTAGTGAAGGCCGATCGCCGAGACGATGAATCCTCCGCCGAAGCACATCGCCGCAACGAACATCGACTTGCGCGGCCCGACCCGCTCGACCCAGCGCCCGAACAGGGCTGCCGCGAGTCCGAGGATTGCGATGGCGATCGAGAACGTCCAGGTGACGGTGCTCAGCTTCCAATCGCCCGGTGCCGATTGGGTGATCCCGATCAGTTTGGTGAGCGGCAAATTGAAGGTCGAGAAGGCGTACGCCTGGCCGATCGATAAATGCACGGCGAGGGCCGCCGGCGGCACCATAGAGCGGTCGTAATCGAGCGGCGCGATCGTGCTCTCGCGGCTCAAAAAGGGTGCGGGCATGCGGCGGTCCCCGAGTCAACGCTTGTTATTGATGCGCAACAATATGCGCCAGCACGCGTCAACTTGCCACCATGACGTACGTCACAATCCTGCGAGTTGCATAGGACGCCTGAACGCCCGCCGATCAGCGGCATCCGGCAGGTTAAAAACGTGACACCCGAGGTCGCATGAAGGGAGGACAACGACGTATTTTGAGCGACTCATGTACATGTCCAGGCACGCGGGCCGACACGCCTCGAAAACGTCGAGACTATGGTGGTGGCCATCGTTGCTGCTGGCTGCCGCGTGGCTCCCCGGGGCTGCGTCGGCTACCTGTCTGGCCGATTCCGATCCGGAAATTCACCGGCTGCAGGACCTCATCGGGCAAGACGCAACGGAAGCCCTCAATCAGGCGAAGAGTGCCTTGGAGTCCGCGCAGCGCGATTCGCTTTCGGATCTTTCCCACAGCCCCCTGCGCGCCGCGACTCGCATTGCGGCTCTGTACGCGGTCGAGGCGGAGGCATACGACATCCTGGAGCTCGACGCCCAGGCGCGTTCCGCCGCCGAGAAAGGTCTTGCCTTGGTGCCGAGCGAGCGCGATCCGGTGCACCTGGAGCTGCTCTTCGGCTATACGGGCGCCGTCTACGACAACGCCGGCATCGCAGCCGCGATACAGACCATCGAGACCACGCGGGCGTCACAGTCGCGCGGCTCGCCGGCCGATACGTGCCTGCTCATCAGCCGCGGTCTCCTGGAGCATCGTCAGGGCCGCGAGGATCTCGCCATCGTGACGCTGACGCAGGCGTATCGCAACAGCGGCGGCGGCACCGCCGCTACCGAAGCGCACATTATGTCCGCCGACTATCTCTCGCTGGTGATGCGCAGCATGGGCGACTACAGCCAGGCGCTTGCGCTCAATCAGGAGAAGATCGATTGGGACAGCGCGCACGGTGCGGCCATGAGCCTGTCCGTGTCTCGATTCATGCGCGGCCAGATCCTCAAGCAGACCGGCGACTACGCCGCCTCGATCGCCGAGTTCGAGAAAGCCCGCAAGCAGAGCCTGGGCTTGGGCGACACGCAGGGCGTCGCCTTCGCCGATCAGCGCATCTGCGAGGCGCACATCGAGCTCGGCCGGCTCGAGGACGCGCAGCGCGAATGCGCGAATGCGGAGCGCACCTTCAGCGCGGCCGGCTCCGCCAACTCGGTGAAGGAGACCGAGGTCCTGCAGGCGCGCATTGATCTCGGGCTCGCGCGTCCCGATCTCGCCCTCGCCGCCATGAACCGCGTGCTCGACCAGGGGGGCGCCGACATCCCGCCGCGCCTGGTCGGGTCGATGTATGAGTGGCGGGCGCAAGCCGATGCGGCTTTACATAACTATCGCGATGCCTACAACGACCTGCAGGAGTACCTGAACCGCTATACCGCGGCGAACGACGCCGAGCGCATCCGGCAGGCCGGAGCGTTGCGCGCGCGCTTCGAGACCGACCGGGAGATCGAGCGCAACTCCTCGCTCAAGCGCGAGCTCGAGACTTCGCAGGAGCAGTCGAACCGCCAGGCGCAGCGCCTGCGCTGGAACAGCGTCGTGGTGGTGGCGGGCGTATGGATCATCGCGCTGCTCATCTACTTTCTGCTCGCCAACCGCAGCTACCGCGCGCAGCTCGTCCAGCTCGCGAGCCAGGACCCGCTCACCGGAATGCCGAACCGCCGGCGTACGCTCGAGCTCGCCGTGGCGGCGCTTGAGAGCGCCCGAGACTCCAAGCATCCGCTCACCATCGCGCTCATCGACATGGATCATTTCAAGGCCATCAACGACCGCTGCGGCCATGCCGCGGGCGACCACGTGCTCATGGAATTCTCGCGGGCCGGGCGCGAGGCGCTGCGCGACACCGACATCCTCGGCCGCTGGGGCGGGGAGGAGTTCCTGTTGGTCATGCCCGAGACGCCGGTGGAGTTCGCGATCGCGAGTCTCGAGCGGCTGCGCACCCTGGTGTTCGGCATTCGCCTGCCGCCGTCGGGCAGCGGAATGCGGGTCTCGCTGAGCGCCGGACTCGCCTCCTTGGACGATAACGTCAAATCGCTCGAGGATTTGATCGCGCGCGCGGACGCGGCGCTCTATGCGGCGAAGAACGAGGGCCGGGATCTCATCCGCCTCGCCGACATCAACTACGAGACCGCGAGCACGGGCGTGCGCCAGGCGCTTAGACTCTCGCGCTGAGGGCCGGCCCTCTCCGGCGTCTTCAAGCGGCCGCGCAACCGCGCGTGTCCGAACGGCGGGATGGCGTATCATCCGGGCGGAGGAATTCTGCGGGACGCGGCGGGGTGGGGCAACCATGATGAGGCGCTTGAGAGGGCTGCTGCCAGCCGGGCCTTTGCTCTTTTTTGTGATCCCTTTCAGTCTGTCGCAGCCCGCGGTACGTGACGATGACGTCGCTACAACCATGCGCGATGGCGTAATTCTTCGAGCTTCCGTAGTGAAGCCGCCGACCGCCGGCCCATTCCCCGTGCTCATCTATCGAACGCCATACGGAAAGGACCAAGAACTGAAGGAGTACACGACCTTCCAGCATGCGGTCGAGCGCGGCTATGCCGTGATGGTGCAGGACGTGCGCGGGCGCTATGCCTCCGGTGGTGTGTTTCTTCCGTATCAGAGCGAGGGGCACGACGGCTACGATACGATCGAGTGGGCGGCGCGACAGCCTTGGTCGAACGGCAAGGTCGGAACGTTTGGCTTGTCTTACCCGGGCGCGGCGCAGTGGCTCGCCGCGGTCGAGGGGCCGCCGCATCTCCTCGCCATGGTTCCGGCGATGACCTATTCCTCACATCGCAATTTCTTCTACGCCGGCGGCACTTTCGACATGTCCTGGATTGAATGGCTATGGGACAACATCGCACCCGACCTGCGAGTGAAAGAGAATCTACCGGGTCCGCGAACCGCCGATGAGGCCGAGGCTGCGTGGCGCGAGCAGGGCCTCGACATGGAACTGGCCTTGCCGCTCAGCAAGATGGGATCTCTCAAGGATACCGCACCTTTTTATTATGAGTGGCTGAGGCATCCAATGGAGGATTCCTGGTGGGGCTGGGCGGATTTGGCCGGCAAGTATGGCCACACGAATGCCGCCGTCCTGAATCTCTCGGGTTGGTACGATGAACACTACGGCCCGGAGGGTGCCGTCACCAACTACCGAGGACTGCTCGCGGCCCGAGGCGCGGGCTCGCCGAAAACCGCTTTGCTCATCGGACCGTGGATCCACGGTGTGGACTCGACCCACAACGCACGGGCTGGAGAGCGCACATTCGCTCGGGCATCGAACATCGATTACGACGCGACGGTCCTCGACTGGATGGATCATTACGTTCGAGGTATCGACAATGGCGTCGACCACGCGGCACCGGTGCGCTACTACGTAATGGGCGCCGAGACTTGGCGCGAGAGCAGAGTGTGGCCGCCGCGCTCGAAGCCTACCGCCTACTACCTGTCAGGAGCCCGGCCAAAGATGTCCGGTACGCTGTCCAGTACCGCTCCAATCGCAAGCGATACCAGCGCGTTCGTATCGGACCCGCGCCATCCTGTCATGGATGCGTATTCCGGGGCGCTCGGTGCCCATGACTACCGCGAGCTCGTACGGCGCGAGGATCTATTGACTTTCGACACGATCCCTCTGTCCGCTGACACTGAGATTACGGGTCCGATCGATGCCGATCTCTTCCTGAGCTGCGATTGCCGCGATTTCGATCTCTGGATGCGCGTATACGATGTGTCCACTGACGGCACGGCTTGGAATCTCATGAGCACGGGAAACGAGGTGCAGCGAGTCAGTTATCGCGATGCGGCCGCTCAACGCCGGCTCATCGAACCCGGTCAAATCATCGGGCTGCGCATAAGCGGTCCGGCTACGAGCAATCTCTTTCGTCGAGGACACCGGATACGAGTTCAGCTGTCCGGGTCATTTAGCCCGATCTTTTCTCGCAATTTGCAGACCGGTGATCTCGAGGCGGACTCTGACCGGACGCGCACCGCAACCATCCGATTGCATCAGGATCCGCGCCGTCGCTCGCGCATCACTCTCCCGGTGATCAGCCCATGAATGGCGGCGTGCGAGTGCTGGTGGAATCGATGGGCGGCGCGCGCTTCAGGTCCCTCGTAGGTAGCGCGTAATCACGTTCTCGGTCACGCGCTCGATCATGCGGTCGCGTCTCAAAAGCGCCGCGACCCACTCGCAGCTTCCGGCATGAAACACCTCTCCCCGGCCGCGCGTGAAATTGACGATCATGCCGGCTCCGCGCTTCACTCTGTTCACAGCGGCATCACCGGCGTCGCCGATCAAGATTTCCGCCACGAATTTGGCATCGTCATCGGAGAGAAATCGGTCACCGAACGGCACGTCCATGCGCTCCTCCATGAGGGAGGACAGTCCAAGCGCGAGGATCTGCAGGCCGGCCGGCGCACCGCTCGTCTCGGTAGGCTCGGGCAGGCCGCCTCGGATGAGGTAGTCGATGCCGTCGACCTCATACCCGAATGCGTGGCCCTCGGCGCCGAGCAGGTCTCCATAACACAGTCCCGTTCCGGCGAACGCCCAATGCTCGGGCCGATACACCGGAAAGCCGCGCACGCCGCGCGGTGCACAAGCTCCCCAGCCGGCGTATAGACCATTGGTTGCATTGAGCCCGAAGGTCAGTGCGCCCGGGCGCCCTGTCTCGCTTGCCTCCCAAGAACCGGTGGTGCGCGACGGATCGGCGGATCGGTACACTGGATCCTCGGCTCTGGCGCGATACTTGTAGCAAACCTGCGTCTTGCCGCCGCGCTCGAGCCGCGTTTGCCACATGAAATTCCCCGCGAATCGCGCCACGTGTCCGCCGCGCTCGACGTAGCGATCGACGGCATCGCGCATCTCCCAGGTCCAGTACTCGTCGTGCCCAACGAAAACGAGGCAGTCGTAGCCATCGAGGATTTCCGGATTGAAGTGCAATTCGTGCTGGCTGGCGAGATCGACCGCAAATCCCGAGCGCTCGGCCCAGTGAAAGAAGTGCTTGTCGTAGCTTGCCCAGCCCGAGGATGCGTATTTGTTGCAATATCCGTTTGCGAACGCCCATTCGAGGTGCGGATAGCGTGGCGTGGCGCCCGGCGCGGGCGTCACCGCGAGCGGCACGCGTGGCGCGCCCTCGGGGAGGACGACGAAGCCGCGGCACCAGGGTCGCTCGATGCTGACGGTCGTCGCGTACTGATTGCGCTTGGGTCCCGTGATTCCCTGGTAGTGATTCGAGCCTCCCCAGGTGTTGTAGGCGACCCAGGATCCCGTCGCCGCGATCTGCAGGAGGCGCCCGGGTTTCGCGCCCGCGAGCGGCCGCACGATGAAGAGGTGGTGGCCGTGAAGCTCGGAGCCGTCGCGCCCTTTCGCTGTCAAGGTGATCCGGTACGGGCCCGAGGACCAATCCTCTCCAATCCGAAACTCGATGGAAGGCGCCCAGCCGCACCCCTGCACGGAGCACTGTTCGGGGGTGTCCTGCCAGCGCGCGCCGCGCACCTCGCGCTCGATGACCGGCAGCGTCGTTGCGCCGTCGCGTGCCACGACGAGGTGAAAGCTTGCGGCAGTCGAGCTCACGTACAGGTGCACCGTGGCACCCGATGGATAGGCGATCGAATCGGTATAGCACCAGATCTCGCCACGCTCGCCGCCCATACCGGCGTAGTCGTAGCGATGACCGAATACGGCCAGCCGCCGCTCCGCCGCGGTCAAGCCGAAGTCCGGGAAAGTCGCCGTGGATTCGTTCAAGGCCGACACCTCTTGAGCTAAGGTTTCAGTGGCGCAGGTAAGCGTCATCGTCCGCCAGCGCACTTTAGCGTATGTTAAAGTCGATCGCCTGGCGTCCGCGGCCTGCAGCGTCTGCGTCCGCCGCCACAGGTGAGTAAGCTGAGCGCCTCTTTACATCCGAGCCACAACAAAGCCCCCCGCGTCGAGCGGCACACGATCTATCAGATCCCGCTCGGTGAGCGGCATGGCAGGGCGGGGCAGCTGTTCACGCTTTGGTTCGGCGCAAACTTGAACGTCTTGACCGTGGTTACCGGCGCTCTTGCGACCACGATTTTCCACCAGTCGTTCCTCTCCGGGGTCCTGGCCATCCTGGCTGGAAACTTGATCGGAACGATCTTCATGGCACTGCACGCCGCTCAGGGTCCGCGGCTCGGCGTGCCTCAGATGGTACAGAGCCGCGGTCAGTTCGGAGCGAGGGGCGCGGGGTTCGTCGTGGCCCTGGTCGCATTCATGTACGTGGGCTACGCCGGCACGGCATTCGTGACGGGCGGGCAATCGCTGCATCTGATCGTGCCCTCGATCGGAGAGCACGCGGCGATTGTCGCCATCGGCGCCATCAGCCTCGCGGGGGCGATTTACGGACACGACCTCATTCATTTTTGCACCCGGATGATGACCTATATATCCGGAAGCGCGCTCCTACTGTGCTATGCGTGGCTCTTTTTCATCACACCGATCCCGCGAAACTTTCTCACCCAAGGCTCTTTCTCTGCCGTCGGTTTCTTCGCGATGGTATCGATGGGTGCGCTCTGGCAGATCGGGTATGCCCCCTACGTTTCCGACTACTCGCGCTATCTGCCGCCTGACTCGGGACCGCGCCAGGCGTTTTGGTCCTGCTACCTGGGCACGATGTTGGGTGCGGTGCTGCCCATGGTTCTCGGAGCGATGATCGGACCTGCAGTCATCGACGGCAATGTGGTGACCGCGATTGCGCACCTCACCGGGCGCGTGAGCGTACTGATCATGCTCCTCCTTGCGCCCGGCGTCGCGGTCGCCGGTGCAATTTGCCTCTATGGCGGCTCGCTCGCCATGATCACGCTGGGTCATACGCTCGTGCCGGCTTGGCACGCGACTTCCCGGGCGCGCATCACCATTGCCTCCGCAATCTTTGTGATCGCGCTCCTTATCAGCATGGCCAGCGCATCGAACTTTCTCATCCTGTACAGCCACTTCAACGAGCTGCTGCTTTATCTCCTCGTGCCCTGGACCGCGGTGAACCTGGTCGACTACTACCTCATCCGCTTCGGTGAGTACGATGTACCGTCGTTCTTCGCGGCCGACGGCGGGGTCTACGGCCACTACAACGTGACCGCGCTCGTTTGTTACCTCGTGGGAATCGCGGCGCAGGCCCCGTTCGTGGCGGCGGACTTCTATACGGGTCCCTTGGCGCGCGCGATCGGGGGCGTCGATCTTTCCTGGGTGGCGGGCATTGCCGTGGTGAGCCCGGTCTATTATTTCGCCGTGCGGTTTCAGCAGCGGCCGCCGATTCGGGAGTCGCGCACGCTGACCGCGAAGGCTCGGGTCAGCCGTGCGCCATAAATGTACATCAAGAATACTTCGCGCGCTTTAGGGGCGAGCCGGTCCGTGTCGTGCCGCTTGGATCGCGGCGATGTCAATCTTTTTCATCTTCATCATCGCCTCGAACGCGCGCTTCGCGGCCACACGATCAGAATCGGTCGTCGCTTCCAGCAATACGCGTGGGGTGATCTGCCAGGATAAGCCCCATTTATCCCTGCACCACCCGCATGCGCTCTCGGCGCCGCCATTACTGACGATGGCATCCCAGTAGCGATCGGTCTCGGCCTGATCCTCGGTGAGGATCTGAAACGAAAAGGCTTCACTATGCTTGAATGCCGGGCCGCCATTCAGGCCGAGGCAGGCCACACCTACGACCGTAAACTCGACCGTGAGCACCTGTCCCTGCTTGCCATCCGGGTAATCGCCGGGGGCGTGGTGAACCGCTGTCACGGCACT